>JASJCE010000100.1 GCA_030066155.1 Desulfobacterales bacterium
GTGCCAGGAAGGCGAGTCGCTAAAGCCTGAAACCTGAACACCGAAACCTGAAACCTTTTAATTCTGACAACATGTTGTCAGGAAAAAGGCCCTACGGGCCTAAAGAGCGAAAACGGGTCTTCTGACCTCTGTCTTCTGTCTTCTGTCATCTGACATCTGACCTCTGTATTCTGTCTTACAGTGAGCGTATCTCCTGCCGCATGAACACCGTGTACGAAACAGCAAAACATATGATCGTAATGGCCAGAAGGGAAATGATATAGGGTATGACGATCAGGATGCTCTGGCCCAGCGGCAGCGGCCCGGCAAAACGCGACATGGAAAGATTTTCCAGCGGTCCCACGGCAATCATCGACCGGGTAGATTTGCGCATGGGATCGATGATGGTGGCTGTGGCATCGGTGTAAAGCTCCATGGGAGAAATGAGTTTAAATGCTTTAATAACCTTGGCCTGCTGAATGATGGCTGTCGGGTTATCCGCAGACGCACCGCTTGCCAGAGCACTGGCAACGATATTGGCGCCGATGGTCACGAAAAACGAAAAAAAGATCCATACCGCCAGGGCGGCCAGGGCCGACGTTGCCGTACTGCGAAACAGGATGGAAAATAAAATGGCCACCGCGAGCCAGAAGGAGATGTAGACAATGCTGATAACCAGGTAGATGATGATACGCCAGATTTCCTCGACTCCCGGAACGATACCCATTACCAGCAATCCCAGACCGGTAATTACCAGCACGATCGCGACCATCATGATGCTGATCATGACGACCCCGGCCAGAAATTTGCCGTTAACGACTACGTCCCGGTATATCGGCTGGGACAGGAGTTTGCTGAGAGTTCCCTGGTTGCGTTCCCGATTTATCGTATCAAAACCCAGAATCAGTCCGACCAGCGGACCGAAAAAGGCCACGAACTGGACCAGCGAGAACAGCGCGCCGGGTGCCGTAAAAAGCATTAGAAATATAAATCGGGGTTTGGCCACGCCTTCCAGTTCCTGACGGATATTGAGTCCGACCATGTAGGCCGTTATCAAAGAGACCATGGCGATCAGGGCAAAAATGATGGTAAACCGGTAACTGCTGAAATGATCGGCCAGCTCCTTTTTAATGATAACACGCAAACCACTCAAAGCTATGCCTCCTGAAAATACTTCATATAAATTTCTTCCAGCGTATATTGCTGTTGACCGATGCCAAGTTTTTCCTGGGCCAGACGGTCCAATGGCCCCTGGGCCACCATTCGGCCGCTGATCATGATCCCCACCCGATGGCAGATTTTTTGAACCTGGTGCAGCAGGTGACTTGACAGCAAAATCGTCATATTCTTATTCCGGCAGAGGCCTTGGATCAGATCCATCATGCGGTTGGTGGCATCCGGATCGAGCCCCAGGGTGGGTTCATCCAGAAAGGCCACCCTGGAATCCTTAATTAACAGTTCGGCGAGGCCGAGGCGCTGGCGCATACCGCGTGAGTAGGCCGCGATCTCTTTGCTGGATTCCGTCGCCAATCCCACCGATTCCAGCGCGCTCTGAATGCGGTCATCGGCTTCGCTGCGATCGATGCTATTCAGATCGGCTACAAAGCGCAGCATCTGGACCGCGTTTAAATCCATGTAAAATCCCATATTCTCTTGAAGATAGCCGATTTTGGATTTTACCTTGATCGGATCCCGGGTGGGATCGAGCCCCAGAACGCTGGCCGTGCCGCTGGTCGGTTCCGTCAATCCCAGCAGCATCAAGAGCGTCGTTGTTTTACCGGCGCCGTTGGGGCCCAAAAATCCGAAGATTTCCCCTTCCGTAACCGTAAACGATAGATGATCCACAGCGATCTCACCGTTGTAGATCTTGGTCAAGTCGTGGGTTTGAATAATGGCTTTGCTTTCCATTTTAACGCCTGCCCAACCAGCGAAATATCCCAAACAGACCGGCAATCACCACCACGATAATGCCAATACCGATCCAGCCCCAGGCTGCCGAGGCCTTGACCGTCGTGCGAAATTCGATGATTTCGGATGCTTTTTCGCCTTCGACATTGACATTAATCGAATAATCGCCCACCAGGGCTTCTTCGTAAGGCGTGATGATTAGTTCCACCTGTTTCAGATCACCGGGCTCAATGATATCGATGCTTTCAGGTTTAAATTCAACTTCCCAGTTTTCGGGCTTAAAGGACAAAAACTTGATGCCCTGGTTGGTGGCCGATCCGGTATTTTTGACATAAAAGGACATATTGGCCGGTTTGCCCTGCCGTGCATCAAGAGAAAGAAGTCCGCTGGGCGTGCCCACTTCGAGATCATAGGTCCCGGTCAAAACCACAGCCAGTTGGACTTCGCCTTTGGCCTCCCCCGAGCTGACCCGAATGTTGATGGGATATTCGCCGGCATCGGCCATCAGGGCCGGTTTGACTTCGACGGCGATAGATTGGTTCTGATTGGATTTGAGCCGCAGACTGGTGATGTATTTCGACTCATAAGCCGGTTTGAAGTTAATATCCCAGCCTTTGGGTCCGTTGGCGAAAAGATCAAAGATGGCATCCTTGTCCAGTTTGCTGTCCACGTCCACCGAGAACTCGAATGTTCCATCCGACGGCCCGCGGATGACGGGATAGGAGGTTGTCAGTTTGACGCCCCGATCCTCATCCGATGTTTCGGCCGCACCGGATACAATTACCAGAATGCTCTGATCCATTTTGAATTTACCGTCTTCTGTTTGAGCTTCAATTCGAAAACGGTATTCTCCGGATTTGACTGCTTTGCCCGGCTCGGCATCAAAAGTCAGGCTCTTGTCCTCGCCGCCCGGTACGTGAATACCGGTAACCGTATATCGGTAGGATTTGATTTTCGCCTTCCAGCCATCGGGTATCTCAACGACCCGAACGCTCATGTTCTCATCACGCTTGCCCTTGTTGCGGAAAATAATGTCCATGCTGACATTTTCATCGAGGGGCACCTCAACTCCGGGATATTCGGCAGCCATAAAAATGGCTCTGTCGGGTCTGTCGTCGTTTTTTCCGGCTGCGAAACCAGGACCGTAACCCAGCACCACTGCCAGTATCACAAGCAGCATGATTAAACTATTGCGACCCGTTATGACAAGATTCATTTCGAACTCCTCCTTTGTTGATTCATTTTGTCGAGAACCCGACAACTGGATGCACATAACAGAATTTAGCTATTTACAAACTAATTCAAGTGACTGTCAACCCACTAAACAGGCTGACAGTTAAACTGACAATTCTGATGGGTGGTAACCGGTTGGATTTACAAGTGTCTGGGAGGGGCGTTTGAAAGCTCCCGGTTTTGAAGCATAAACTTAATGAATTGCCTTTCAGCATTCTTGAAATCTTGGTCGGAATAGTGATTTATATTTTCCGGCAGATGGAAAGCTTTACGATAAATAGCAATCAGATTTTTAAGTCCATCGGTTTTGGAATCATTTTTTTTCATGGCAACCTCCCGTAATACAACTGCGTAAAAAAATGAAGCCGTCACAAAAAAACAACAAATTAAATTTATATTAATTATTCTAAATAGTTAATTTACATGGTCAACGCTAGTTTGGCACAATACTAATCACCGCTACGTTCTTGTCAAGGGGTGCAATCGGCGGTATAGTGAGAGGCGTCCAGTCCCGGTCTTTATCCACCGGCGTTGATGATCGTAATGATGCATTAACATAAAACGATATAGCGGTTGTCACCCATTGACGAAGGTGGTCTTGTCAAATTATGACGCTGTCATTCGAAGGCTGGATCAAACGAAACATATTCAAGGCAACCGGTATAACGCAAACCGAAACCAAGACAGGTGAATCCAAATGGCCAATCGAGATTTCTATGATTTAATCATCGTCGGCGGCGGCCCCGCCGGACTATCGGCTGGAATTTATGCATTAAGAGCATCGATGAGAACCGTACTGATTGAAAAAGGTGCTCCCGGCGGTCAAGTGACGTTATCGGCGGAAGTGGAAAATTATCCGGCCGTAAAAAATAAAAGTGGATATGAGCTGGCCCAGAATTTCCTTGAACATGCTCAGGACTATAATTTGGAAGTTCTACCCCAGGAGGCTGTGGCTATCGAGCCGGGTCTTAACGCTCACACGGTCTGCCTCGATAACGAGGAATCCCTGCGATCCCATGCTGTGATACTGGCCACCGGTGGTTCACCGCGCAAATTGAATATCCCCGGAGAAGATGACTACTACGGCAAAGGCGTATCATACTGTGCGGTCTGTGATGGATTTTTCTTTCGCAACAAAACCGTTGTGGTGGTCGGTGGCGGCGATACCGCAGCTGAAGAGGCGCTTTATCTGGCAAAAATCACCAAAAAGGTTTATCTGGTTCACCGACGTAATGCCCTGCGCGCCAGTATGATACTGCAAAAGCGGTTGGCGGCGGATCCTAAAGTCGAGATCCTGTGGAACACCGCAGCCAAAGCCATTCGGGCCGAAGGTGATGAGGTCGGCGTCATGGACCTGCAGGACACGTATTCCGGCGAGCAGCGCGAACTGAAAACTGACGGCGCATTTATTTTTATCGGCTTTGAACCCAACAATCATATCGTGCCAGCCGGCACCCGGATGAACGCCGACGGCTATGTTGTAACGGATGAAAAATGCGAAACCAACATTGACGGTATATTTGCAGTAGGGGATTTACGGGAGAAATATGCCCGCCAGATCGTTCTTTCGGCAGCCGACGGATGCACTGCCGCATTGGCCGCAGCGCACTATGTCGAAATCAAACGGGCGGCGGAAGCGTGAGGAATGTCGAATGAAGATTGGCGAATGTCTAATATCGGCATTCTTCCGATTTATTTTTCAACCAACTTGCAAAGGTGCAGCAGTGTTTTACTGCTTTCGAAACATTTGAAATAGGGTCGTTCTAACTTATATCATCCAGTGTTCAATCTTCAAATTTCTGCGTCCTCTAAATAACGTCATCAGCGTGTTTTGCTATCAAATTTTATTTTAATGAAAATTTGATAGCATTCCTTGATTCGCCATTCGTCAATCGTCAATCGACATTCCCTAGACCACCCCCTGATCGAGCATGGCCTCAACGACCTTAACGAAACCGGTTATATTGGCTCCGTTGGCGTAGTTTCCGGGGGTTCCGTATGCCTCGGCGGCGTCAAGGCAAGTTTTGTGGATTTGTTTCATGATGATTTTGAGGCGGCTGTCGACTTCTTCTTCGAGCCAGTTGAGCCGCATACTGTTTTGGACCATTTCAAGGCCTGAGACGGCGACGCCGCCCGCGTTGGCCGCTTTGCCGGGTCCGTACAGCATGGGCTTGTCCAGAAAAATATTCATGGCCTGCGGCGTGCAGGGCATATTGGCACCCTCACAGACCAGCTTGATATTGTTGTTAATCAGGTTATAGGCGTCCTTTTCATTGATCTCATTCTGAGTGGCGCATGGAAAGGCACAGGCCGCCCGATGGCTCCAAAGCGGATGGTAGTCCAGCAGGGCATCTGTTGCCGTATACGTAGCTCCGGTATATTTTTCAACATATTCTTGAATTCGGCCGCGACGGATATTTTTCAATATCTTGACATAGGCCAGTTTTTCTTTATCGATACCTTCCGGGTCATGGACATACCCGGAAGAATCCGATAGTGTGATCACCTTTGCGCCAAGCTCAATCAATTTTTCTGCTGTGTGCTGGGCCACGTTGCCGGAACCGGATAACAGGCACTTAAGCCCGTCGAATGACATATCACGGGTCGCCAGCATTTCCGCTGCAAAGTATACGCAGCCGTAACCGGCAGCCTGGGCGCGAATCAGGCTGCCCCCCCAATTCAGTCCTTTGCCGGTCAACGCTCCGGTAAAAGAATTGCTCAATTTCTTGTACATGCCGAAGAGATAACCGATTTCCCGGGAGCCCACGCCGATGTCACCGGCAACGATATCCGTATTGATCCCGATATGGTGGTAGAGCTCGGTCATAAAACTGTGGCAAAAACGCATGACTTCATCATCGGATTTCCCCTTGGGATCAAAATCGGATCCCCCTGCCCCGCCGCCCAGCGGGAGCGTCGTGAGCGCATTTTTGAAGACCTGTTCGAATGCCAAAAATTTCAGAATGCTCTGGTTAACCGACGGATGAAATCGCAAGCCGCTTTTATAGGGGCCGATAGCACTGCTCATTTCGATACAAAAACCGCGATTGACCTTAACGTTGCCGACATCATCCAGCCAGGGAACGCGGAAGGTGACGATCCGTTCCGGCTCCGTGATGCGATCCAGAACGGCCGCCTGGCGATACTGAGGATTTTGATCCAGCACCGGCTTAATACTGCCCAACACCTCCGTCACGGCCTGATAAAATTCGGTTTCATGTGGATCCCGTGCTGCGATCGTTTTCAGAATGTCTGGCATCATCGTCTCCGATTAGATTTGAACAAGCGTTATCCGGCTTAGAACTTTACGTAGACACCCTTGTTGACGGATTTTATTCTATTTTGCTTTTTGAGCTTGTAAATGATGTTGGCCACTTTTTTCTGGTCATAACCGGTCTTGGACTTGATCTCTGCCGTGCTGACACCCTTGCTGGAACCGGTGATGAGCCCCATAACCGTATCGATGGCCGTAGCCGGTTTGGCGGCGGCTTTCCCTGGAGAAACCTTGGCGGCCGGTTTTTCGGCCGGAGCTTTCTTCATGGCTGGTGCCGACGGTTTTTCGGCAGCGGCAGGCTTTTGGGCCGGTGCCCCCGGCTTTTTGGCAGCCGCAGCCGGTTTGGCCGGTTCCGCCGTCGTATCCACTGTGGTTTTGCGTTTGCTTTTTGCCTTTGCGGCTTCATCGACTTTATCGGCAAGCGCCTCGACCCCCTGTGCCAGTGTTTTGAGACCATCGGATACCAGTTTCAACAGGCTCTGTACTTCCTTCATGCATAACCTCCTTTGTCATTCAGTTCGAATTGAATTATTGGAAAATATCGTTTTATCAATCAGAAATTGGCTTCAGGCACTATTAGATCTCTTTTATTAAATTGTCAATTGGTTTGACAAAATGCTCGGATCAGAAATACGGTTTGCCCGCAATATTTTTTTTGAACTTGAAGGGCAACAACCGTTGGCGGTCAGCGCCGATTCGGGTTTCGGGACCATAGAAATTGGACATCGATATGCCAAGGAGTCTCACTTTCTTCTCACCGGCCTCGGTTCTAGCCAGCAGTTGTGTGACATGTCCCATGATGTCCGAGGCCGTGATCGCCGGCTCTGGAAGGGTAACACTTCTGGTTACCGTCTTAAAATCAAAAAACTTAATTTTCAGTGTGATCGTGCGGCCCCTGGCCTCACGCCGGATCAGTGAATTTTCAAGCTTAAAGGCAATCTCTTCCAGAATTTCCAACATTTGCTCCCGATCATCGATGTCCTCCAGCAAAGTCGTTTCCTTGCCGAGGGACTTTCTAATCCGGTTGGGCTCGACGGGTCGGTCGTCCCGACCGTGGGCAATATCAAAGAAGTACCTGCCTGACTTGCCAAAAATTTGAACTAATTTTTCCGGCTCAAATTTTTTGAGGTCGGCGCCGGTCTTTATTCCGAGTCCGAGCATTTTTTCTTCAGTAACTTTCCCCACACCAAAAAACCGCCTTATCGGCAATCGGTCAATAAATTGATCAGCCATTTCCGGCGTGACGACCGTAATACCGTCCGGTTTGTTGACGTCGGAGGCCACCTTGGCCAAAAATTTATTAAATGAAACACCGGCGGAGGCCGTCAGCTTTCCGGTGTGCAAGTAGATCTTTTTCTTGATTTCTTTCGCAATCAGCGTCGCCGAAGAGATATTATCGAAATTATGGGTGACATCGAGAAAGGCCTCATCCAGCGACAACGGCTCGACCAGATCCGTGTATTCATGAAAAATGCCGCGAATATCGGCAGAAACCGACTGGTAAACGTCAAACCTCGGCCGTACGAACACGGCGTGAGGGCACAGTTTATAGGCGGTTGACGAGGCCATCGCTGAGTGAACACCGAATTTGCGTGCTTCGTAGGAGCAAGCTGCCACGACACCGCGGGAACCGGGATCTCCACCGACGATGACCGGCTTGCCCTTTAAATCGGGATTATCACGCTGCTCAACTGCGGCATAAAAAGCGTCCATATCGATGTGAATTATTTTGCGGGGTTGCAGCATCGAAAGCTTCCAAAGTAACGTCAAAGTAAATTCTAAGCCGGTCGAATTCGAATTTTTTATCAGAGCTTGGAATTTACATGGCTTTAGCTAAACAAGCTATTTATGTGAATTCAGTCAATTACTTTTTTACATGACGGAGCCCTGCGCAGGCGACGTCAGGCAGTCCGCCCAATCTTCCGCAATGACGGCTGTTGACCGCGCAATTCCGTAAGCCATGCTGGCATCTATGATTTGGTTGCGGGTCATGGCCCCCACGGCATAAATGAATGGCGAAGGGACTGCCGCCGCACCGGGCCCGGCCGCTACGATGCGGTGTGAATTCGGATCGATCCGAATGCTTCCGGGCCGGCCGGCGACATTTCCCGGCCCTGTATTTCCCCTCGAGATGTCACGGGATCGGCCAATCAACCTCATGCCTGGAGGGCCATCAGGTTGGGCAAATGTTGACTGGAGCAGGTTCTGAGCCAGTTCGGATGGATTCGTTTTTAGAGATTTTTCCTGGCCGCGGGCATTGACGATGTATCGATAGGCATCTCGCCTCTGCTCTCCCGACGAATCCCGGTAATGAAATACAAAGTGGTCCCCGTTTTCATCCCGGATGAACTCATAATTCGCCCCCAGTTTAGACACGGTGACAATCCCGGAATCCAGCAGGGCCAGCATCTTCCTGGCGTTGATCGCCGGCTGGGTGGCGGCATGAATGAAGAAAAGCGTGGCGAATTCCCGCTCGAAACGCTCCCTTTCTGCCGGAGCAAGGCGCAGGAACAACTCCCTGGCCAGGGGGAAACTCTGGTGAAGGACCGTCTGCCAGATCAGTTCACCGTCGGGACCGTCTCCATTTTCAGCCTGTTCAAGACTTTCTCGCAACATATCGGCAGGGCTGCCGGACGGATTGATGATCTCTTCCCAGTCGAATGGTCGGCCGTAGGCAACCTCCAGATCCGCATTCAACAATTGATAAATCCCCTCGAGGGTCAGGTGGCCGCCGCCGGTCGGACGGTGCCGGTACAAATGATGACGGGTTAAGAACTGATTTCGATACGATCCGCTACGGCCTCTGACTTTGGGAATCAGGCCTCTGCGAGAATAGAGCGCAATTCTACGGGTATCCCCGGCGGGCTGGAAATGCAGGTTGCCGCGGCCATCGTACTTGAACTTGCCATCTGAGGTCAGCGTTAGAACCGTTTCGATGGCGCTGAGGCTGGTTCCGATGACACCGACATGCTCACCGGCCGGAATGCGCCGCAATAGTTCGCGGGCCGGCCATGGAGATGTTAGGTAGCGGTCGTGTTCGGCTTTTTCAAACCAGTGCCCGGTAGCGAGTAAAGCCCGATCAACCGTTTTGGCGAACGTGCCGCCGGATAGAATTCGCCGGGCATGAATGATCAGCCGCAGACCATCCGGTGTGAGATCGGTCACCTCCACGTTCGGAAAGAGTTCAACGCTGATGTTGAGAGTCTGTGCAAGTTGGAGTGATTCCCGGAACCGGGCTTTCAGGTACTCGCCCATGACCGCACGCGGATAATGCCGGCACTGATCTCTAATGGCGGTTTTGCGGCTGATGCCTGCATCTGCTTCATCGGAATACTTCTGAAGTATCCGGCGGTTGGCCTTCACCCACTGTTGAAAGTCATCGGGTTTACCGGCAATGATGCCCATATCATGGTCACACATATTGGTAATGTGGTAGGGCATGACAAATTGCTCGCTGTGGGGAAATCCGGGGCCGAAGCCGTCCTGTCTTTCAAACACCAGGATTTTGATTTTCGCGGCAGCAGTCTGCTCGCGCTCCATGCGCTGCCGGACCTTTTGCAGAAACTGACAGAGCATGGCAGTACCGCTCAAACCGGCACCGATTATGGCAAAAGTACGGCTCATCAGTGAGCGCTCCTTCCGCTGAGCGTGAGGCCTCAGGAAGCCCCCTGGAAGGGGACTGAACCACTGGCACAACAATTTAAATCCGAAAACCGAAGCACGACGCACGAAAAAAACCGAATGAAATAAATACCAATGACAAAAACAATTCCGATTTTATAGCAAACTAAGGGGCTTAAATACAGCGTCTCTCAATAAAAAATTCTAAAACAAGTCGGGGGAAAAAAAGGTGAAAACTTTGTTTCCGGCAGGGGGCGGCAGGTGGAATATCCCCGGTAGGTCAGCGGTCACCAACCTCGTCCGGGGGGTAATTTGATGAATGGAAAAAGAATTGAATTAATTAATTCTTTATTTAAATTTTGAAATAATTAATGATAAAAATTATACGATTTATATTTAATTATTTCTAATAAATTATCTTTATTGCAATTATTATTATATTAGGCTATGATGCGTATCATGGCTGCCAAAAAAGTATTTTCAACCAGCATCGATTTGAACGCAATCAAGGCATTGAAGCACCTGGCAGTGGATACCGACAAGTCGCTGGGGCGACTGCTGGAGGAGGCCATCAGCGACCTCGTCGAAAAATACCGCAAAGAGCTTAAGAACGATTCAAACGCTTGAGGGCGCTTTATGTCCGCACTGCAGCATCGAGCGTCGCAACCCTTCGAAACCGTCTCCGCCGACGCGGAGGCCAATCAATCCCTCACCATCTACGTTTGCGACGTTTGCAAGTATCTGAAGCTCGTTAGCGGTTGCCATTACGCCGATCGCGAGCTCACGGTGTCGTAGATGGTTGATTTGTAGCCGTCCTCTGCTGAGTTCCACGTGGGACGCCGCTGGCGATATTGCTGGCGCCCAGGATGGCGGCGGCGCCCTCGAAACCGCCGGTAGTTCCGGTAACCAGGGTTTGGGGGATTTTAACGATATCCGGATTTTCAACCGCTGCTTTCAACACCTTTTCCAGAACAGCCAACTGCATTACCCGGTCCTGATCGAGAACTTCGACCTGAACCTGCTGGCCGCGGGCGATCTCCATGAGTTTGAGCTTTTCGCCCTCACCCTCCAATTTTGCGGCCAGCTTGTCTTTTTCCGCAATTTTGACCCGGATTTCAGCAGCGACCAACTCGGGCTGCTGGTCGGCTGTTGCCCGGGCCTTCTGCGTTTGAATGCGCTGATCCTGGGCGTCCTTTTCACGCTTAAACGTTTCCTGGAGTTGTCCGGCAAGCTGCTCCCGCAGTCTGGCAACCAGCAATTCAGGCGGCACAACGGAATCCACCAGCCGTACATCCTTGATCGTCACGCCTGCTTTCTGACCTTCCGGAATGACAGCGGCCTCAATTTTGCCTTCGACCCCGGCCCGATTTTCATCGATCAGGCTCAAAACCTTTTCACCGGCACATATGTTTCGAACCACCGAACGGATGGATGGCGTGACGACCTTGTCCTCGGCGGCCGCCACGTTTCCCACCGACGCAACCAGAAACGGCGCATCTTTGGGCTCCACCTGAACCTGAACTCTCAACTCCTGGGGTACCAGCCAGCCTTCCATACGGGTAAAAATGGCCGAGTCAGCGGCGTTTTCCGGAATCGAGACCTCATCAGACCGCTCTTTCTGTTCGATTTTGCCGTCCTGGGTTACCTGCAGATCGATATATCGCCGTTTATAGCCGCCTTTATAGTTCCAGGTCTGGACCCGGGTATCAACTTTGGTAACATTGTAGGCCACCTTATTCAGGTAATACCGTCCGGGCTGAAGGGGCTCGTCCCAGATGCCGACGGATCCTTTCTTAACCAACGGCACCGCCAAAGAACCGGCCAGCTCGTGGGGTACCTCCGCCGTCTCCCAGTTGGCGGTTTCTTGAACATTGGACTTGATGACACCAACAAAACCGGCCGGAATATCGGTGCCTTTTGCCGGTTTGACGTCGAAGAGGTAGCGGTTCAAGCGGTACTTTCCGGGCGGCAGTACCGTCAGCTGGGGGCCTTTCTGACCGCCGTTTTTAAGAAAATAGGCGGCATCAAGCATGTTTCGGAATTGATCTTTGGGCCAGGCATCCGCCAGATACTGGTCCTTTATCAGCGGCATACCGTCCTTGGCCACGAGATACCCGTAGTTGCCTTCTTTGATTTCAATAACCGGCGACTCCTCAACATCATACAGGACGTTCAACAACAGCCGGAAGTGAAAACCCGGGGGCAGGATCTCCGCTTGGGGCCCCTTCTGACCGTCAAAGGCGATGATCTGTCCGGGCTCCATCGACTTTCCGATATAAATGCGTTTCAGATGTCCGATACTGTTGGAATCGATAATGACGTAGGATGTGGAAAATATCAGAAAAGCAGCGACGACGCCTGCCGAAATTTGGATCCAGCGGACAGATTTTCCGAGGGCCAGGTCCACTTCCTGTTTGACTTTTTTGCCCTCCGCATCTGTTATCATGCGGGTCTTTTTTTGGGGTACCATCCGGGGGATAAGCGGAATCAGTATCACAATCAAGAGGGCCAAAAACAACTGTATCATGTAGAGATCTCCTCTGATTTATCCGCCCTGAAATATATAAATTACAGGGCCCTGTGTTGAGAATCTAAATTGGAACCGAAGCTGCCAATTGATTCGGCGGCCAAATTATGTATGCTCCGCATTTATATTTAAGTGGTTTTTCGCGCTGGGAAGCGATCCGAAAATCTTCGTGATCAGGAGAGCAGTAAAGCTGAAAACCTTGTCGGTATTATACCACGATTGCTTTGAAATGCCTAATTTTCAGATAACAAGGAATATAGGATGTCCCTATTATTACTGGAACCCTGTGAACTTATGTTGGCTTTTCTTGTTCCGCTGCAGCCTGCTCCGCTGCGGCAGCCGCTGCGGCACCAGCCTCAAGGGCTTTTTTATCTGGCGTGCCGTCTGCTTCCCCCGGCGGCATGTAAACCGTCACATTGCGATGAGCAAATTCGATATTGTTTGCACTGAACTTTTCCTGGATCATCTTGTAAATCTCGCGGCGAAGAACAAACTGTTCACCCGGTATGGTTTTAAACTTTACCCGGACGATCATTGCCGAATCATCCATTTGCCTGACTCCCTGAGACTTAATATCATCAAGCAGTCCCCGAGTGATTTCTTCGTTCTGTCTAATTTCACTGTTAATCTGTTTAACAATTTTTTTGATCCTGTGGATGTCGGCATCATAACGCACGCGAATATCCAGTTTGGTGATGAGGTAATCACGGCTCATGTTGGTTACGGTTCCAATATCTCCAAAAGGAATGGTGTGCACCATGCCTCTGGGGTGGCGCAGTCTCAGAGAGCGTATTGAAATGTGCTCCACGGTGCCCTTGGTACCGGCAATTTCAATATAGTCGCCGACCCGGAAAGCATCATCAATAAGGAAGAAAATTCCCGAGAAAATATCTCTGACCAGGGTCTGGGCGCCGAACCCTATGGCCAAACCGATCACGCCGGCTCCGGCAAGTAGTGGCCCGATATTAATACCCATCGAAGAAAGAAGAATTAGGCAGACGATGACGAACATCACGACCATCAGCGTTTTGCGCAGCAAAAGGAGCAGGGTCTCGCTGCGGGAGCCGCCGGCGCCCCCTTCTTCGCCCCCACTTTCTTGTTGCGGCACTTCTTCCTCAATGTTTTGATTGATTTGCGCAATTATAAACTCCCATAAGATTAAGCCGATTAACAGGAGTATAAAAATCCGTTGCAGGGTATTTTCAAGAAATATGAGCACCGATCCGGTAATGTTAATATGCTCGTCTAAAATATATTTGATCGTACTGACCAGTACCACCGTAATGAGGACAACCACCAGCCATCCGATGGTTTTCTTACCCGAAGACAGTTCGGCTGTTCTTTGATACCACCACCGCACCAGCAACCTGACAACCATCAAAACACCGAGGGGCAGAACAATCAGGGCACACCACTGCCATATCGTCTGATCAAGGTATGTCGTATCGGACCAGGCCGGCAGCCATTGGCTCCACTTGGGCGGCAGCAGCCGGCCGGGATTGGTGACGTAAAAATCAAAAAAATCATGGCTGATGAGGGCATTGAGCTTGTACGGATAATCCTTTACTTTAACGTAGAACTCTTCAAGCCGTGCAACCGTCCCGGGGCTAAAGAGATACTCCCCTTCCCGGGTGCCTTCCTCGACGCGGTCAATGATGAT
>JASJCE010000003.1 GCA_030066155.1 Desulfobacterales bacterium
TTTATCGGCTGCCATCGCCTGTATTTGAAAAGCTTTCTGGCCCTGCCGTTTATCGCGGTTTTTGTCTCCATTCTGTTCGTCAACGCGGACATCCGTATCGAGCGCGAACTCGCCTCCGAGGCCAGGAACGAGGTGAGCATGATCGAATCGCGGATCAAGCGCGCCGAGAGAAATCTTAAGAAAGCCCAGGACAGACTCGAGCGCAGCGACAACGAGCGCAATCGCGGCCGGGTCGAGAAAGAACAGGAAAAACTCAACGATGCCCGAGGCCGCCTCGGCGGGGCCGAGGAGCGCAACGAGATCGCGCAGCAGCGCTACCAGGACTGGCAGAATTACGGCTCGATTCTCGGCATCGTGCTGCTGCTGATGATACTGATAGACGCCGTCCGGATTCCAAAAGCGGTCGAGCGCCGCAACCAGATCGAAAGCAGCGAGGAACATGGTGGATTCGTTTGCCCCGTGGTTGAGGATGTCGAATACGACGTCAATCGAGAAAAATTCGCGTTCAACCGCTTCGTCGGCAGGTTGAACGGTTTCTGCGGCGAATTTGTTGCCTACTGGTCGGCGATCGCGGTGTTCGTTTATTACTACGAAGTCGTGTCGCGCTACGTTTTCAATTCACCGACCAACTGGGCGCACGAATCGATGTTTTTAATGTTCGGCATGCAATATCTGATCGCCGGCGGATTTGTCCTGCGCGAAGGCGGCCACGTGCGCGTCGACGTGCTCTACACCAACCTGTCCCTGCGCACCAAGGCGATCCTCGACCTGATCACGTCGGTTTTCTTTTTCATTTTTACCGTCGCGCTGCTGGTTACCGGCTGGATTTTCTTCAGCGATTCGTTCGGCCAGCGCGAGGTATCGTTTACCGAGTGGCACATCCAGTATTACCCGGTCAAGTTCGCGCTGCCGCTCGGCGCGGCGTTATTGATTCTGCAGGGCATTGCGCAGTTGCTCAACGATATCGACCGCGTCATCAATCCCAACGACGCGGTGCCCGAGCCCGAGCCGGAGGTCCACCATGGGGCTTGAAATCGATATTTTCTGGCTGACCGTGCTGATGTTCGGCTCGCTCGCGATCCTGTTGCTCGCGGGACTGCCGCTGGCTTTCGTTACCGGTGGGCTGGCCTGCGTATTCCTGTTTCTGTTCGGCGATGCGCAAATGCTCAATATCATCCCGAGCCGCATCTTCCCGTTGATGACCGACTACCAGCTATCGGCGATCCCGCTGTTTATTTTCATGGCGTCGATGCTCGAACGCGCCGGTATCATCGAGGAATTGTTCGACATGGTTTACAAGCTCCTCGGCGGTTTGCGCGGCGGGCTTGCAATTTCGACGATCATCGCGTCGACCGTGCTCGCGGCGATGTGCGGCGTCATCGGTGCTACCGAGGTCACCATGGGCCTGATCGCGCTGCCGGCGATGATGAAAAAGAATTACCACCCGACGATCGCCTGCGGTTCGATTCTGGCCGGCGGCACACTCGGTATATTAATCCCGCCGTCGATTCTGGCGATCCTGTTTGCCGTGGTGGCACAACAGTCGGTGGGTGAACTGTTCATCGGCGCGGTCATCCCCGGCCTGATTCTGTCGAGCCTGTATATCCTGTTCGTGATTGGTTACACCACGGTCTACCCGTCGGCCGGGCCGGCGCTGGCGCCGGAGGAGCGCGTCAGCACCAGGGAAAAATTCCGCCTGCTGGGCAATATGTTCGCGCCGCTGGCGCTGGTCACGCTGGTGCTCGGCATCATCTTCGCCGGCATCGCAACCCCGGTGGAAGCCGCCGGCGTCGGCACCTTCGGCGCCGTGGTCGTGGCCGCGATGCACCGCCGCCTGTCCTGGGAAAACCTGCGCGCGGCGACGATGACGACGCTGCGCGTGACCGGCATGGTACTGTGGATCATCTTCGGCGCGACCCTGTTCGTCGGCTTCTACGTGGTCAACGGCGGCCAGGCTTTCGTCAACGAGGTGCTGCTGGGCACCGGCCTCGGTCCTTACGGTATCCTGATCCTGATGATGGTGATCCTGGTCGTGCTCGGCATGTTCCTCGACTGGGTCGGCATTCTGCTGCTGGCGGTTCCGATTTTCGCCCCGATTATGCGCTCCCTGCCCTGGGAAGGGGTATTTGGTTTTCCGGGTGTACCACCCGGTGAGGTGTCCCTGTGGTTCGGAGTGGTCTACATGGTGAACATGCAGATGTCCTTTTTGAGCCCGCCTTTCGGATATGCCCTTTTTTATCTGAAAAGCGTGGCGCCACCTGAGATTACCATGGGAATTATTTTCAGGGCGGCCGTGCCATTTCTGTTTCTACAGGCCATAGGCCTGGCCCTGGTTGTCATTTTCCCCGAAATTATTCTCTGGTTGCCGCGGCTTGTGTACGGTAATTAATCCGCCCTGTAAAAACACCTTCGGGATCTGAGCTAATTCTTCGAAAATTGACGAAAGTTGTCCGGTCGACGCTGCCGCGGATTAATTAGTTTATGCTGCGCATTTTATTTTCTTTTTTTTTTGTCTCTCTCTAATCAGCTTATGTATCAAAAAAAATTTACACAGAATTAACAAATTAATATTTTTGCACACCTTAACATCATATAAACAGGCGAAAAATTGCGACAACCGCTCCCAATTGTTATATTACACCCGTAAGGTTGGATTAAAAAGAAATTGAGCTGCCAGGCCTCTGATCTAACTAAAGCTCCAATGCTTGACTTAAGGAGGGATTCAATTGAAAGCATTCACCTACGACGATATATTGCTGGTCCCGTCATACAGCCACTGGGAATCGCGCAAGGTTGTGGATATATCCATCAGATGCAAAACGGGGAAACTGTTTCTTCAATTGCCCCTGATGAGCGCCAATATGGATACCATTACTGAAACCGATATGGCCAATTTTATTGGTTCCAAGGGCGGTATCGGGGTTTTGCATCGCTACATGTCCATCGAAGACAATGTGAGTATGTTCAAAAATTGTACCCACCCGGTTTTCGTTTCGATCGGCTGCGCCGAAAAGGATCTCGAGCGGGCCGAAGCCCTGCGCGATGCCGGTGCGGAATTGTTTAATGTTGACGTGGCCCATGCCCACGCCAAGTATGTCGGTCGAACCCTCAAACGTATTCGCGAGATGATTGGCGACCGTGCCTGCATTATGGCCGGCAATGTCGCCACTTATGCCGGTGCCGATTATCTGGCGTCCTGCAGCGCGGATATTGTCAAAGTGGGAATTGGCGGGGGATCGGTTTGTACGACCCGGCTCAAAACCGGTTTTGGTGTGCCGAACCTCACAGCCATCAAAAATTGCTCCCGGGTGGATCGTTCGGTGGTTGCCGATGGTGGTATCCGGTATGCAGGCGATATCGTCAAAGCCCTGGCATTCGGTGCCGATTTTGTCATGATCGGCAGCATGCTCGCGGGCACCCGGCCGACACCCGGTCCGGTCGTCACCCGGAAAGAGGCTGACGGCCGGGAAAGGAAAGTGAAAATGTACCGGGGTATGGCCAGCAGCGAAGTTCAGGAGGAATACCACGGTGGTGTCGCCGAGTGGAAAACGTCGGAGGGGATATCAACTGAAGTCGCTTACCGTGAGGACGAAGATGAGATTATCGCCGACATCATCGGCGGCCTGCGCTCGGGCCTGACCTACGGCGGAGCCGCCACCATCGAAGAACTGCAGCGGAAACTGGATTATATCGAAATCACTCCCGCCGGACGCACGGAAAGTTTGCCGCATCGGATTATTTAAAATCGAAATAATAAGGAGAATTTATCATGATCAAAAAACTTATTTTGGCCGTTTTCGTCGTCAGCCTTGTGACACAGGCAAAATTAAGCCAGGGCGAGAATTTGACCTTTAGAAATTCCGAATGGGGTATGACCAAAGACCAGGTAACTGCCTCGGAAAGCAGTTTAGATCCGGTCTCGGTCAATGGTCAATCAATTACATATAAAACACAAATTTTGGGCAAAAATGTTGAATTGTTGTATTTATTTTCTCAAAACAAGCTCATCGGGACGGCCTACAAACTCGATGATAATTATTTGAACTCCAACCATTTTTTAAATACCTACAAGAGATTCAAAACAGCCCTGACCCGCAAATACGGTCAGCCTCAAAATGAAGACACCACATGGACGGACAATACCTTCAAGAACGTAAGCCTTAAAAGAGGGCTTGCCCTCAGCCTGGGTCATACCGAATATCTCTCCAAATGGGAGACGCCGCAAACCATGATCAAACTGAGCCTGAAAGAAGAAAACTATCATGTGCATTGTTTGATCGAATATTGGAGCAAGAAATATACCTATATGCCCGAAGAAACCTCAAAAGAAGATATTTTGGATCCGTTTTAATTTATCCGCCCTGAAAAATGGCAACTTCTGGGAATAAAAGGGATAAGGTGAATGCCCAAAAAGATTGCTGCGATAGCGATTATTGTTCTGCTGTTGGCGTATTTTATCACATTGATTTTGCACGTATCGGCCCACGATGACCAGTATCTGTGGGATTTTCGCACCCATCGTGAGGCCGGCAGACTTCTGGCTTCGGGTTCAAATCCCTATGATGCAGATATCCTCTCACCCCAAGCCCGCACGACTTTTTTATACACCTACCCGCCGGTGACGCTTTTCTTTTATCGCCTGTTTGCCATTCCGGATTACCGCACCGCCTTTCACATTTTTTTGATCGGGAAGCTTGTGTTGCTGATCGGCCTGGTTTATTTCTGGCAGAGGGAATTTCTCAAGGAAAGCGGTGATACCCTGTTTTACATTTTCTGTCTGCTGGCTTTTAACAGCGCCATCTTTCTGGACATGATCGCGGGCAATATCAACCTGGTTCAGCAGGCCTTGCTGTGGCTCGGGTTCAGCTTTTATATCAAGGCCCGATATACACTTTTTTGCCTGTTTATACTGATTGCGGCCAGCTTCAAAATGACACCGATTTTCTTTTTGATCCTCATGCTGCTGCCGGATGGTAAAAATAAATTCAAGTATTTCTTTGGCGCAGGGGCCGCGTTTCTGGTCTATTTGCTGGGTCAGTTCTTAATCGTTCCGGATCTGTTTACCGGATTTATCAAGAATGCCCTGATTGTCGTGGGCGAAAAAGGTGAAGTAGTGCCGTCAACCAATAAATTGATTGCCGCTGTCGTTGAGATGATGGCGGGAATTGCCGGGTCGCCGCCACCACAGGCCTTGGCCTCCGCATTCTTTCTAACAGCCGCTGCGGGTGTGGTTTTTTTCTCGTACAAAGCCTGCGTGCGGTTAAGATTGGCAGATAGGGACACCCGATCAATGATGGAAGTCTTTATGGTGTGCCTCGTCTATGCCTTGATTCACCCACGCTTCAAGGACTACGGGTATATTCTGCTGCTGGTGCCGAGCTACTATATTATCAAGAATACAGCATACACCAAACTCGCACCCTTTCTATTTATTCTGTTTATCATGTCCAATCGTCTCATGCTGCCGATTGCCGCCTCAATTTACGACATTGTCTGGACCTACTACCCGCTAATGGTCGCATACTGTGTGTGGGGGCTATATTTAAACCTCATATTTTCTCGCGAAGCGCCAAAAACGTAAAGTTAATAATACTTATCACACTTGCAATGGGATGGCGGGGTATTAGGTTTAGGTATTGGAATTTTAGGCTAATTTCTCTTAAAAGGAGCAATTGAATGCTTCGAATAGCTAAACAAACCCGCTTGAAACCCGTTGGCATTATCGATCGGGCTGTGAAATTTTTCGGTGAAGGCGGTGAAGGACTGAGGGAGACGGAACGAGGCTCGTGCTGTATTTCCTTTGAGGGCATCGGTGGTTACGTAGCTGTTTCGGTGGTAGATGAAGACCGGCACCGAACGGTTGATGTCGAAACCCGCGAGTTTGAGTATCAGGCAAAGCAATTTCTGCAAAAACTGTAGTCCCGATCTGATAAACAAGATTGTTCCCGATACTGGAATTTCGATTTCGTAACCATATTTAAAGGCCCAAAAACTTGGCCGCGATCCCTTTCATGATTTCGTTCGTTCCGGCGAAAATGGTCATGATTTTCGCGTCCCGCCAGGCCCTGACGATTTGACATTTTTCCGACATGGCAAAATCGCCACACAAATCCAGGGCGCGATCGGCAACACGGTTCAGCATCTCGGAAGTCCAGTATTTGGCCATGGACGTTTCGATCACAATGTTCTTCTTTTCAATGTGATCGGCCACCAGCTTATCGACAAAGGTTCTGCCGAGCTTTACCTCCGTCGCCATTTCCACCAGGGCAAACTGAACTGCCTGGGATTTCGCAAGCGGTTTACCCGAAACCGTCGTTTGCTTGCAGTGTTCCAAAATCCATTCCTGAATACGTTCAGCGCCGGCAACGGCCATAATGGCGCATATCAGACGCTCCTGCTGAAGCTTATCCATCAGCATCAGAAAGCCCGTGCCTTTTTGGCCGATCCGATTTCCCCTGGGAATGCGGCATTTGGAGAAAAAAAGCTCGGCTGTATCCTGGCTCCACATGCCCATTTTTTCGAGCAGACGCCCCCGCTCAAAACCGGGAGTTCCGGATTCAACCAAATACAGGGATAGCGCCTCGTGGGAATTCTCCTCCGCCGGATCCCGGGCAGCCACCACGACCAGGTCGGCATTCAATCCGTTGGAGATAAAGATCTTTGAGCCATCGATGACAACTTCTCCGCCTTCTTCGACCGCGGCCGTGGTCATTGCGGCCAGATCACTGCCGGCTCCGGGCTCTGTCATTGCTACGGCCGTGACAAACTCGCCGGAAACACATCCGGGAAGATATTTCCTTTTGAGTGCTTCCGAACCGAACGAATTGATGTAGGGTACGACAATATCACTGTGCAACGACGCCAACAGTCCGGTTTGCCGGGTTTTGGTCATTTCCTCGGCGACGATTAGAGAATACAGAAAATCTCCGCCCAGCCCACCGTATTCCGGCGCCACGTCGGTACATAAAAATCCGGCTTGCCCCATGTTGCGCCACACACTTTTGGGAACGATTTTATCCGCCTCCCACTGGTCGGCATAAGGCGTCACTTCCTCAGCCAGAAAATCCTGCAGGCGCTGACGAAAATTGTTATGCGCCGGGGTATATTTCAAGATCTCCATGATTTTTACCTGCCCGGAAAATTTTAAAGAGTAAGTCGGAATTGTGCGGCATAATGAGCGCTGCGCTTGAGGAGCGCTGCGCTGAATAAGCGTTTCACTTGAAGAGCGCTTTGCTAAAGAGTCGCTGCGCTTGAGGGCAGTAAGTCGGCTATAAGGCTTTTGAGCTTCAAGGCCTGAAAGGCCGCTCTTCAAACCGCCGCAGGCAGAGCTCATCAAGGCCGCCAGGCCGCTCCTCAAGGCCCTTGGGCCGCTCATGGCTATTCGCCGTATCGCCCCACTATCGCTACACTGCTCACATTCATGGCCGGGAAACCGCCCAGATTGTGGGTCAGGCCGAATCTGGGATCTTCGATCTGACGATCGCCGGCCTTGCCGTGAAACTGCAGATACATTTCATACAACATTCTCAATCCCGATGCACCGATGGGATGTCCGAAGCACTTCAATCCCCCGTCCACCTGACAGGGCGTTTGACCCTCCCGATCGAACACGCCATCCATGACATCCTTGTAAGCCTGCCCCCTTTCCGAAATATGCAGGTCCTCCATGGTAACCAGCTCCGTAACGGAGAAGCAATCGTGCACCTCCATCATGCTGATCTCGGCTCTTGGATTCGATATTCCCGCTTCCTGGTAAGCCCGGGTGCTGCACTTGCTGGTCGTGACGAAATGATCCCCATCCCAATCATTGTATCCCATCTCCGCTCCGCTGCTAAGCGCCAGCTGAAGGGCCTTGACGCTGATAAACCCCTTTTTCCCGAGATCTCTGGCTTTTTCCGGGGTTGTCACAATCGCACAGGCGGCACCGTCACTGACCCCGCAACAGTCATACAGCCCCAGCGGGTGGGCAATGATGGGAGCTGACATGACCTGGTCTTCGGAAACAGCCTTGCGCAAATGCGCCTTGGGATTCAGCACGGCGTTGGCGTGGCTCTTGACTGACACATGCGCCATGGCCCGTTTTAGGTCATGATCCGGAATTTTGTACTTGGCAGCATAGGCGCTGGCCAGTTGCGCAAAGGCACCGGGGGCTGTCATGTTCGGAAACCATTGCCAGTTGAGGCTGCCCGAATCGGACCCCACAAAGCTGGGTAATCCCCCGAATCCGATGTCCTTGAGCTTTTCAACCCCCAATGCCAGGGCGACATCGTAGGCACCGGAAGCCACCGCGTAACAGGCCCCCCTGAACGCCTCGGTGCCGGTTGCGCAATAATTTTCGACGCGCGTCACCGGAATATTGGACAGCCGCAGGGTCAACGACAGCGGCAGGGCACTGTGCCCGACGTTGATGCTGTCAAAGCAGGTCCCGAGCCAGGCGGCTTCGATATCCGTCTTTTCGATTCCGGCATCCTCAAGGCACTCCTTGAAGGCTTCGACCATCAACTCCTCAGCCCCCGCATCCCAGCGCTCACCGAAGCGCGTACACCCCATGCCGATGATTGCAACCTTGTCTTTAATTCCGGTCGCCATAATTTTTCCTCCGGAAAAATTAGTTGAATAGTTGACTGGTTGATTAGAAAAATAGTTTAACTAGTCGACTGCCAGGCGACCATTTGACCATTCAACTATTCAACCATTCGACTAATCAACTATTTGACTATCATCCATCCCGGCTGGTCGAATTAGATCCATTATAGCAGTCTGGGCATCTTCAATCTCCCGGGCACCTTCAAGTGAATTGATTTTTTCCCAGTTGGCGTGAATCTGCTCGGGTGTGGGCATGTTCTCAGGTGTACCCAGTTGAGTTGTTGGCCCGGTGCAGATCGCCGCGCGGTTGAAATATCCCATGCCGCAGTTGAATATAAGCCCGGTTTCGCTACAATTTTCGCTGCACAAGTCCATCACCATCGGAACGACCAACTCCGGCTTTGATTTTGCAAAAAGATCCGGTGGCATGACATCCTCGGTCAACCGGGAGGCGGCAATCGGAGCCACTGTATTGATCCGAATGTTGTAGTTGCAACCTTCCAGTTTCAGTGTATTCATCAAGCCGATGAGGGCCATTTTGGCGGCCGAGTAGTTGGTCTGCCCGAAATTACCGTAGAGGCCGGCAGCCGAGGTCGTCAGTACAATCCGTCCGTAGCTGTTTGCTTTCATGATGGCCATAGCCGGCCGGGTAACATTATAGGCGCCGTTCAAATGAACATTCAATACGGCTTCCCAGTTTTCAGGTTCCATTTTCATGAAACTTTTGTCCCGTAAGATGCCGGCGTTGTTGATCAGAATATCCACACGCCCAAAAGCATTCAGTGCCGCCTGGACGACACGTTCGCCACCCCGGGGGCTGGCGACATTGTCGTAGTTAGCGATTGCCTGGCCCCCCATCCCGTTGATTTCGGCAACCACCTGATCGGCCGGCGCGGCCGACCCGTCCCCGCTGCCATCCCGGGCGCTCCCCAGATCATTGACGACAATCTTCGCGCCCCGCCTGGCCAGTTCAAGGGCATAAGCCTTGCCAAGCCCGGCACCGGCACCGGTGACAATCGCAACACGGTCATCGAAGCGGACCGCATCATTTGATACCCCTGCCCTCATCGTGGGAACCGCTTTCCAGAAATAATTGACAAAGCCGCGCTCCCGGTCAACGCTTTTGCGCCGGAACGCCATAGTGACCGGCAGCCCGACCTCGATTTCATCCAGTTCGCAGTCGGTAAAGTCCGCTGCCATGCGGCCGCCGCCATCAAATTGAACCATACCGTAAACGGCCGGCGGATCGACGGATACGGCCAGCAAATCGCCGGTAAACGTTTTGACTTTAGCCGGAACTTCCGCGAATTCATAGTCGTCCTGGCTGTAAAATGCGCCGCAGCCGGGGTTGACACAAATATCGGATTTCGGAAACTGAGGTGTGTCGCATTCCCGGCACCTGCCGCCGACCAGGCCCAGAATCATTTTGTTTTTGCGCCACAGTACAGTGGCAGCGGTCTGGGTCGGCGCTTCAGCCCGGATCCCCATTTCAGTTTTGATCAAATCGCGAAATTTGAGCCATTTGTGATAATTGTCAACGGGTTTCCGGTTTGCCAGCGATCCGGCGGTTCCGCTGCGACCCGGCAGTTTGAGAACATCTTCGGTCACCTCGAAATAGAGCGCATTGGCACCCTGGCCGAATCCGCACAGCAGAATTCGGTCGCCGGGCCGGGACTGCTCAAGAGCCGCTGCAAACATCACCAATGAGTGCGCCGCACCGGTCTCCCCGCAGACTTCATGCAGGTTGTCCGCCAGTTTCGCGGGATCGGCGCCAAGTTCCCGGGCGATTTTTTGATGATCGCCTTTAAAAAAACAGGGATAGACCAGTTTGTCGACATCATCCATATTGATGCCCAGCTTGTCGAACAGGCCGTTGATCACTTTGGGAATGAAAATCCCGTAACCGGCATCCCGTGTCCAGCGCTCCTCCCAGGTATAATCATATTTTTTATCTGCCCCGCGATAGTGATCGACAAAGTCGCTGGAAATAGAGTAGGAGCCCTTATACTCGGCAATGACATCCGTACATCCCACCGTCAAAGCACCGGCGCCGTCACCGAACCACATTTCATAAAAATGGGCGGTTTTGGTTTCCCGCCGGTCGCCGGCCGCCACCAGGATATTTTTTCGTTCACCACTTGACACCGATTCAAGTGCGGTAATCAAGGCCGTTGTGGCAGCTTTCTGAGAGGCGGTGAAATCGGCCGTGATCAGGTCATCCCGCAGGTTAAGAGCGGCCGAGACAATTCCGGCGTTTTGGCGGTCGGCAAACGGCAATGTGGTGGAAGCCAGATACAGAGCATCGAGTCCATCTTTGTTCATGCCGTTGAGACAATCCCGGGAGGCGGCCACAGCCATCGTAATTGAATCTTCATCCCAGTTGCACATGGATCGCTCGCCCTGGGCAACCATCACAATCGCCGGTGCGAACCACCCCATGGCCTGAAAAATGGCCATGCGGTCCAACCGTAAGCGGGGGATGTAGGCGCCGTAGGATGTGATGCCGACCATAATTGTTTTCTCCTCTATAATTGGGGTTGCCGGCAATGCCGCCCTGAAAAGCGGCCAGTCTGATCTTGGAAAAAACTATGCAAAAGCGAATGTCGAATATCGAATACTGAATATCGAATGTCGAAGGAATGTATTCTGTCTTTTTAAAAAGAATGAGCGGAGCCTCCGGCTCGTAGGGGTTGTAGCGCCTACGCCTCGGAGAGCGAAACCTCCCTTCGAAATTCTACGGTTCGATATTCGATATTCTGCGGTTTGCTTTTCTTCTTCAACCTGAATCTATCAGTTAATGTGCTTAATTGAATTTAAACAACTTCTCAATCAGCTGCGACTTCATAATATCCCCCTCGATTTTGAGCTTACCGGAGGTGTAGGCCTGCATGGCAGGCAACTTGCCGTTCATCAAATCGAGGAAGTCTGAATCAATCATTTTTAAGGTGCAACTTGGCTTTTGATGGATTCCGGCGGACACGTCGCAGGAGGCGTCCTTTACGGAACTGTACCACTCTCCGCCCTGATCACCGTCAATTTTGAATTGAAACACGACATCAACGCCGGCGCTAACATTTGCAATAAAAGCGCCCGGCATGGCATCGAATACTTCCGCAACTGTAGTAAACCCCGTGACCGATCCGTCTGCGTCCTCTGCCGGTCTCGTAAGTGCTGCCATCAAGTCTCCAACCTGTTCGGTCAAGTTGTGATAGGCTTTGGCTTCTTTCAAGCAAGATATTTCCGCCCATTGAGCCAGGATCTGTTCCGCTGTCGGAATATTAGCGCTATCCCCGACCACGGTTCCGCGTCCGGTTAAAACCGCCGACCGGTTGACACATCCCATCCCCACATTATAAATGTTTCCGGTTACCGGACACTGCTTGGAAACCAGGTACACCGCCATGGGCGCCACCAGCTCCGGTTTCAGATTCTGCAAGAATTCCGGCGGCAGGATGTCCTCGGTCAGTCGCGAAGCGGCCACCGGTGCAATGGCGTTGACCTTGATATCGTAATTCTCCCCCTCGAGCTTCAGGGAGTTCATCAACCCCACCAGACCCATTTTGGCAGCCGCATAGTTTGTCTGCCCGAAATTGCCGTACAGGCCTGCAGCCGAGGTCGTCATCAGGATGCGGCCATAGCCTTTTTCTTTCATCACGGCAAAGGCTGGGTGCGACACGTTGTAGGCTCCGTGCAAATGCACATCCAGTACAGCCTGCCAGTTTTGCGGCTCCATCTTCAAAAAGCTCTTATCACGCAGGATGCCGGCATTATTGATAAGAATATCGACGGTGCCAAACGTGTCCAGGGCGGCTTCTACGAGGCGCTTGCCGCCTGCCACGGTTGCAACATTTTCATAATTGGCGACACCTTCACCGCCCAGGGCCTTAATCTCATCAACAACCTCATCAGCCGGGACTTTCGATCCTTCGCCGGTGCCGTCCCGCGCACCGCCCAGATCATTGACAACGACTTTGGCTCCCCGTTTGGCCAACTCGAGGGCATAGACCCGGCCAAGTCCGCCCCCGGCGCCGGTAATGACCGCCACCCGACCGTCAAAGCGGATTTGATCCCGGGGGATATCGCCGTATTCAAAAACGCCGTTATCGATCACAACTTCCCCGGTTTCGGCGTTGGTAATCCGCCACATGGCTTGCCCTTCGACTATTTTCCAGATGACGGTTTTGATGGGGGTGCCGGGATACAGCGGTTTTTTAAATCGACACGCAACTCTTCGCACCATTTGCGGTTTCCCGGGAACGATGGTGTCAATCAACGCCCGGCAGGCGTAGCCGTGGGTGCACAGGCCATGCATGATCGGCTTTTCAAAACCGGCCATCTCGGCGAATCCACGATCGACGTGAAGCTGGAAAACATCGCCGGACAGCCGGAAAACCAGGGGTTGATCCTCAGGCGGTATCGCTTCAACGATGTAATCCGGATCTCGAACGGGAAATGTGAGTTCCTTGGCGGGCGCATTTTCGCCGCCAAAGCCGCCGTCCAAGCGGGAGAAAATCGTGACAATGCTGGTAAACAGTTTATCCCCGTTGGAATGTGAGGTTTCAAATTCAGCCACGACCAGGGCACCCTTTTCGGCGCCCTTATCATAATAATGGGTGATCGCACCCTCTGTGATCAAGGTGCCTTCAGGTGGAATCGGGTGGTGGAAAATAAGCTCCTGTTCACCATGCAGCACACCGGCCAGATTGACATTGCTGACAGTCGCCAGATCGGCCATGAAGTCGTAAATGGTAACGATACCGAAGCTGGGAATAACCTTGAGATCTTTTTCATAGCAGTATTCCAGATCGGCGAATCCTGCCCCGACCCCCAGGGCATATAGAACGGCGTCTTTCCAGGTATAATCCTTGTAGAAAGGACCTATTTTTTTCCCGATCGCATCCGGATTGAGGGCCATATGGTCGTCTCCGGTTCAGTGGGTTATTGACTTAATTACCTCGACCGGCTGAGTTTAGGTTTCGGGTGTCAGGTTTCAGAAAAAAAATGGGCGAAACACTGCGGAGATTCATGTTTTGCAAGAAGATTATCTGTATCTAATTTGACTGTCAAGCAATATAACCGCATTACGAATTGAGCGTTTTTGGCTCATTTCGGATCCAAGACTCGACGAATTCTCCAACATGTTTGTGTTCTTTTTTTAGCCTCGAAATCCTTGACATCGAAAAGTAAAGATTCGGCCCCCGCAATGCACTTCAAGGCATCGATCTGCAGGTGCTTTATTAATCGAGAAAGTTGTGTTTCGAGAAATCAACGCCAATGTCAGATTCTAAACACGGTGGAGACCATCTAATGAGACATTGTCCGTCCAGGATGAATTCTAGGTTTAAAAATAAGGAAAGATCGAAACACCGGTAAGTTACTGGAAATAAACTCACAGACTGGTCTGTGTCAATAGGAACGATTTGTTTGTGTGTAAGGGGAAGTTTCCCATACGGTTGGCCAGGTTGGGTATGGACCTTGGCCCTGAAAACTGTCACGGGCGAGGAGGTATTGATTTTCGCTAAAACGTCGGCAGGAATCCATCGATTTCGTTCGATAAATTCCTGAAAAACGGTAACAGGGTTCCTATATCTTCCGACAGCTCACTGAAAATCTTTTCAACCTTTTCGATGATTTGACGTTTAAAGTCTTCCATTTCCTGATGATCGGTTTTATTCTGACCGTTCTTTGTGGTTATGGTGCAGTCTGCAGCCTGTAACCATCCTGGCGCCTCATCCATATCATTGCCGTCACGACAATTGTGAAGGACCTGTAACTGTTGGACTTCGTACAGACTTCTTATCAATTCCAGTTCCTGCTGAACGCCGTCGCCTTTGAAATATTCAGGGGTCGTTTGTGGGACGATCACCAGCGTGGCGCAGGGCAGATGCCGGTACACATTGTACTCCCACCGTTGACCGGGCAATCCGCTTTTAGGAATGAGTCTTTGATCTCCCACCAGTTCGATGTTGTGATTTTTCCACCATTCCAGGCCGTCCGACAGCAGAAGGCGTCTAATCTGGTTTTCATTGATGTGTCGATAGGAAACAAATGCTTTTACGGACCCTTTGCTGTTGATAAATTTACTAGCTTCCTTCAAAAGAGATTTGAATGAGCTGTTTTTTTTAGGATCGATCTGCTTTTTCTCAATCAGCTGCTTCCAATGCTTCAGCGAGTGTTTGATGATGAAAGGGTTGTTTGTCGCTATGCCATAGTCTGCGTAGGCTTCGACCATTCCAACTCTGCCGAACGCCTCTGAGTCCGCTTTAACGGTATGGCATGTTTCGAAAAATTTATCCAAAGCCTCCTTGTAGGTCTTTATGGATTTGCTCTTCGGACTGAAATCGTCTTCACGGATAAGGTCGGCCGTTGTCCTGAACTCTTCCGGCAGAAATTCATCCGGATCCATGAGGATCCCGCCATTTTTCAGGGTCTGGATCAGTTCATACCTTCCCTGGGGTTTGATGATGTGATTCAACAATTTTCTGACGAGACGCAAAAATAAAGTGTACGTTTCGTCAGATCCGTATAATAAATCCGCGCCATCCTGCATCGCATCGCCTTGTTTATCGGTTTCCTTCTGGTTATTTTCTTTTCTGATTTTGATTTCGTTGAGAATGGAAAGACGGAATTCATTGATTGCGGCACGCACTATTGGCCGGTTGTCCCCTCCAGGGCCATTTGTCTTCTCCTGATCTATCTCCTCAAATTGAGTCCATAAACTCGCGATCCTGTCAAATAACTCATCGGATGAGTCATCACGAAACCTCGCACTCTCTTCAAACGGCAATACAAGGGGATTCGTCCCGTCAAATGCCGTTCGAAAAAGACTTTTCAGTCCTTCGATCTGCTTTTCATCGGCATCGTAGCCCAACCCGGACAGACATGATTGCACGGAGGATTCATGCGATAGAACCGATGTTTTAATGTCGGTAACGATCCCGCGGTCTCTGTGGACCATTTCTGCAAGTTTTGGGAACTTCCAGAACAACAGACAGAGAAACAGGCTCTGAATGGCAGAATCCGGCGAGGTATAGCTGGCGTCACTGAAATATGGGCTCAGCGAAATGTACCGAAGTAATTGATCGGTGGCTTCGATGTCAGGATATTCGACACTTACGATCAGTTCCTCCCAACGGCGTTCCGATTTATCAATAGACCGTTCTTTGTTGAATTGCGAAAAGATCTGATCTATACCGGGATCACGTTCAGCCATCTGTCGTTTGACAAGGGATATGAAATGGTCTATGCCGACTTCCGGCAGTTGAAGGATCTCATGGTTCACGGTCTCCGGTGTTCGAATCCATCTCGACCCATTCAGCGAAATAACGGACATTCCGGGTGCAAACAGAAAGCGTGTAACAATCCCGTTGATCATGGACAGGTCATCGGAATCCTCACAATCTCCTGAAAAGATGATCTCGACGAGCGGGTTGGCGCATTTCTTGACACAATCACCGATAAACTCACGAAAAATGCCCCTCCATTCCTCTACCGGACGGCTGTGCTCCAAGTAGCGGCTCAGCTGTTTCCCCTGCTTTTTAATCCGTCCTGCGGCGCCACGGGACGCCGATTCCCTGACAAAAGCATACGCCAAATCCTCAAGGGACGACTGCTCGTCAAAGGGGAGGGCCAAATGCCACGGTATGTGAAGCGCCGGCTTTATTTCATCCAGGATCTGTTTTGCAATGAGGTGCCGGCCGGCGCCTTTTCGACCGATGACTTCGACGCATAAGGGCGTCTTCGACAGGTCAACGGTAGTATTGGCATTTTTGTGCCAAGCGTGAATGTTGGCATCGTTATACCATTTTGTCTGCATGCTGGTTGTGTTATTCATGTTCGTATTCTACTTTTTTGGAGGTATCCTGAAGTGCACAGATACCACTCTGTCTTTAGGGTTTTCCAGGGGAGTACTGGTCGAATATGAGTCACCGCCGCGAACACCGCCTGGCAGGATCAGCACCTGCCCCTCTGTAAGCTCTTGCTTTGTCGCTTTATATACGTAATCTTTCAACACATTGGTTACAAACGCCGCACGGCGGAACGAGAGATTGAAATTGGTTTCATAAGCAGACCCGGAAACGGGCTTGCGATCGTGTCCACCGACAGCCGCCATCCAGAATCCGGGACCGAAGTCCTCAATATTATATCGCTCAACATAATCTCTGAATTTTTTGATTAGATTTTCCTTTATTACCTTGCATCTCTCTTTTATTTCACTGATTTCTTTTTCGGATTCCTCAGGATCCCCTTCCCCGCAGGCTGCATTCAAAGGGAAAGAATCGGACTTGAAACCATCAATTGTATAAGAATCCGAGTTCGCTATCGGGTTTGGGTAATTTGCCAGGATATAAATGATCTTGTAGACAGTGTCCAAGTCGATCGTGGACGGCGAATTATGGATCTTGGGCTCAGAGAAAAAAATCTCGCGTCCCGGGACATTGATCTCGCGTCCGGGGGCATCGATATCGGGAGGGGAAAAAGTGATCTGCCGTCCCGGGACATCGATTTTCTGATCGGGTACGATTACTTCGGGCCGGGGCACGTTGATCCTGAATCTGGGTGAGTCGAAGTCGATCACTTTCTCGGCCGTTTCGACTTCCAGTCCGTTCATTCTGATCACGACCGATGCCTGTGCCTTGAGAAGAAGTCCCACCCCAATCAACCCTACGATGATCACTAACGCGTGATGCCTCATGTCTAGCGGGAGTTTTACATCGTTCCACGGTTCTTTCATATTTCGCATGCGGTGACGGATCGTCGCAACAGCCAAATATACGACATCCGCCACAACGATCAGGAGAAGCAAGTTGGCAATGACTTCGGTTTCGTTCATCGTTCTATCGCCTTAAATGCTTATGGTTTTCCATCGATTTGCGGTCTGGAGTCTGATTTCACAAATAAATTACCAATTTTCGTGCCATATTGAGCGGGCTCAATTCAATCACTCATAATCATCTGTATTATAAACAGGTTGAATTGATTCTTCAGCAATTGAAAGGATGATGCAGCCGATACCTCTTCTGTCATATTCAACGGATCCGTTAAATATGACAGAAATATTATAGGATCAAAGCTTGAATAGTGAATAATGTTTGGCAAAATTTCTTTTTGTTGATAATTCGCTTTTCCATGAGCAGACCATGGCGTATTGAATATGAAGGAGCTTTATATCTCCGCGAAGGACACGAACTGGGAATGTGTCAACATCCTTTGTCTGAGTTTATTCCTTCTGTAAATCATCTTTACATACCAAAGTGACTTGCCTTGACCCATAGGATTCACGATGAGAATCCGTTCACCCATAAAAAATTGAAATTAATAGTATAAATCTGCTGATTGCTAAATTGATGCATTCTGTGGAACGATATTTGCTGAACGCTATTTTTAGGATAATAAAACCGACTCCCAGAAACTCCAAGACACCTGCCCGATTGAATCTCACTTTGAATTATCCTGTATTTGCCAATTATTTGAGAGGAGACCACCCTTCTGGTACCTTCTGTCATCCGCGAAAGGAGATTGAACCATGACAAATGAAAATGAAATCAAAAATATTATCAAAGAAAGCGTAAGTGAAATTTTGGAAGAAAAATACCGTTCCCCAAAACCTAAAGTAGTCGATATTCTGGGTGTTGTGTTAACCCCGATTGTGATTGCCGCAGTCAGTTTGTTTGTCACCATTAAAATGGAGGAAACCCAGGCAGCCAACGCCAAATTGATTGCCGATTCCCAGATCGAAAGCGCCCAGAGAATGGCCGAAGCTCAGCGGGAGCACAACGCTAAACTTACCCAAGCAGAATTGGAAGTGCAGCGCCTCATCCAAATTGAAGAAGTTTTCAGTAAAGTTATCGAAAACGGATTAGATTCAGCCGATGCCCAAGCCAAAAAAGGACTGATCGAAACCAAAAAAATGCTGATTGGCTCCCTGACCGTTCACAGAGAGACCTCGCTTCCGTTTCTGGTTAGAATTCGAGATTATTTTAAGGCTTCCAAGGGAGATTTTCAAGAGTTGTCCGTTTACGCCAACAAAACCATTGCGGCGGTCCTTTCCAACAAACATCTAAATATAGGAAAGCTGGATTTTAGTATTGAAAAGGAACTGCGCATTTTGCGTTTTGCAAATCTGGTGGATTATAATTTGAACGGGGTCGTATTTGATAACTGCAATCTTTTTCAAGCTAAATTTTTAAGAAGTTCCCTTATCGGCGCCAGTTTTAAAAATGCAGATTTAGTTGGCGCGGATTTTTCGGAGACCAAGCTGGAGGGCGCTAAATTTAATGGTGCCGATTTGAAACAAGCCGAATTTACAGGCAGCAAATTAGAGAGCGTCGATTTCGAAAATGCTGTCAACCTCGAGTACGCCCGCTTTTCGCTATTCTCTATTTTGAAAACCTATGAGGATAAGAACAAAAACCCATTTAGGGAGAAGAAAGTGGACAACCATACTGTATTGGAATTACTGGTTCAACACATTGAAGAACTGGACAAAATAAATCCCAATAATAAGCGACTCAATGAATTTCTAAAACGATTTGACGGGATTTTTAGTTATGATGACCTCATGGAAAATCTGGAAAAACGCGAAGCGCAAAGAATGGCCTTGAAAGATTCGGAGTCCATTTTGCTTGCGGCGGCCGACCATTCCTGAGTCGGATTGATCCCGGTTCGGGCTGCCAATTGGGGTGGTGCCAAGAGATTGTTTTCCTGGAAATCAATTTGGCGCTTACCCCGCAATCGAGCAAAATGGACAAGGATAAAACCATTTTCCAAAATGCTAATCTGAAATTATGACAACTCAGCCGGCTCCTTCAACGCAAATCAACAGTTCAGGAAAAAACATATTTTATGAAACAGTCAGTCGCCAAACGTGATTCAAGCACACCGCCGGCCTGTCAGAAACGAATATCCTATAATGTCCTTGCCTTTAAAAATTTATTCAACAAAACAAGATCACCACCGGGTGAGCGCGGGAATCCCGGTACACCGTGGAACCGTGCAGTATTTATTGTGTCTTGGCTATTTGGCGGTATTTTGCGGCTACAACATATGGGTCGCCAGCTTTCATAATTATACCGTTGAGACTTTTCATCTCAGCGCCCTGAACGTCGGTTACCTATTTTCAGCCGCGGCCCTACCAGGCAGCTTTGCTTTTTCGATCGGCGTGATCGCCAGAAAAATTAGTTTGAGCACTTTAATGGTCTTTGCCTGCAGCTCTATGGGGCTGGGGCTGATTGGAATCGGCCTGGCACCGCGCAGCTATTTACTTTGGCCCGGTGTTCTTCTCATCGGGATTGGATTTACCTGTTATTATCCAATTATCAACAGCATCTGTATCCAGCATAGCGATCGGCGGACCGTCAGTACCGCCGTCGGCCATTTAAAAAGTTATGGCCCCTTGGCGGCGTTAGTCGCTTTCTTCCTTATTGCTGCCTGTCTGCCCCGATTGGGGTATCAAAACTTTTTTGTTGTCTCGGGGGGATTTGTTGTATTGATCGGTTTTTGGGCATTGACGGATTTGCACATCAAGCCTTATGCAGACAACCCGGGCAATCTAAGATTCAAAAAGGATCTTTGGCCCTATTACGCACTTAATTTCCTGGCAGGTTGCCGGAGCGCGGGTATCAAAGCATTTGTGCTACTTTTGCTGATAAGAGAACATGGACTGTTGATGCATGAAACTGCCGCGGTTTTTTTTATCGGTAATATTTGCAGCCTCATCGGATATCGCCTGATCGGGCATTTTGCCGATCAATATCAACCGCCCAAAGTGCTATCTTTTGTGTACCTGACAGTTTCACTCATCTTTTTGGGCTTTTGTTTTATCGACTCCAGCGTGATACGGATCCTTTTGTATTTTTTTGATTCCCTACTTTTTGGCGTTTCGGTAGTAACTGACAGCCATCTGAAAAAAGTTTCGCGGCCCAAAGACACGATTGGCAACGTGGCCTGCGGTTTAACCCTTTTTAATCTCGGCAAAACGGTTTTCCCTGTGATCGGCGGAATCCTGTGGAGCCATTTTCATCAGCATGCAACCTTTCTTGTCGTCAGCGTTCTGGCGATCCTGGCTGTTTGGGTCAGCCAAAAACTGCTCGGTCCGACAGATCGGATTCGCGCACCAGAGCGACCGCCTCGATATTCGCCGGTGACAATTTAAAGTTACGCGTTCGATTATCTAAAGGATATAATTGTTGACTGAAGTTTAAATTGCAATACTTTAAACCATACAGCGATACATTAGGAAAAAGGAGACGAACCAAGAATGCCGTTGAGTCTGAGAATACCCCCGGAAAAAGAAAAGATTAAAATACCGATTAATGATGTCTGGATAGCGGCAAGCTGCATGGAAGTCGGTGGCACGTTACCGACCAGGGATAAACATTTTAATGCAGTCGAGCAGATAGAAACGATTATCCCGGGGACAGCTTCCAAGGAGCTAAATTCGGGTTAGCTATTTTTGCGGAATAAAACGGAATGAAGCTCTATCGACTGGAACGGACTCAAATCCTGCCCATCTCTCAAAACGAAGCATGGCAGTTCTTTTCCCAACCGCACAATTTGCCGGATATCACACCGGCCTGGCTCGGATTCAGGATAACGAGTCCTGTGGGCGACGGCATGCATGCCGGACAGGTGATTTCATACCGCTTGAAACCCATATTCGGTATTCCGGCAAGCTGGATATCAGAAATAACACATGCTCACCAACCGGATTATTTCGTTGATGAACAGCGCTTCGGCCCCTATCGGTTCTGGCACCACCGTCATGTTTTCAAGCCGGTCGACAGCGGCACACTTATTCACGATATCGTTCACTATGCAATCGGATGGGGCATCTTCGGTCGATGGGTGCAGCATCTGCTGGTAGCACCGAGGTTGGAGCATATTTTCAATTATCGGCGTGAAAAATTAGAAATGATTTTTGGTGAAATTGAACATAAACACTCAGATCGGGTGAACTGAGCAAAGAGACGTCCAAACACCACCGGAATACGGTTATTCACTCGGCAATAACTGCAACGCACTTTTGATTGAGATGGAAATAAATCGGATAATCGACCGGACCGAATTTAAGGCGAAATATATCATCTCTTTTTCAAGTATTATTTTTTCTCCAAAGAAAATGGATATAGACCGGTGAATCATCGAGTAGACAGCAGCCAGACTAATAGTGATGCGAAGATTTCGCGTCGGATTTTTCTGAAATGCACCGGAACGATCATTTTTATGCCGGCCGGTTTTTTTCAGCGAAAATGGTTTGGGTGGTTTCTGGCGCTGCTCCTTGTCGTGCAATTGCTGGCCGGGCCGCCGGCGGCTTCAAAGGACCTTTTGCTGAAGGTGGCCGATTTTACGCCACCGGGCTGGCAGATATATGAAAGGGCCAAACAATTCACTCCGCAAAACCTCTACGAACAAATCAACGGACGTGTTTCCCTCTTTCTGGCCTATGACGTCAGGCAGTTGACGTTTGTCAGTTTCGTTCAGGACGTCGATATCGCCAGATTTGTCAATCTGAGCATCTACGATATGGGCGAGCCGACCAACGCCTTTGGGATTTTCTCCGTCGAACGCGACCCGGAAGCGTCAACCTTGAACCTGGGCCGGGCCGCCTATCGCTCGGGCGCCAATTACTTTGTCTGGCAGGGTCGGTACTACATTCAGGTCACCGCCTCGGAGGACACGACCGAAATGCAGCACATCGGCTTGGTTCTGGCCCGCAAGGCCGCCGATTCATTGCCGGATGCCGGTGAACCGGTCTGGGGATTGACGGCCCTGCCGCCGACCGACCGGGTGCCCCTGTCCGTCCAATATTACAAGGTCAATGCCATGGGGTTGGACTTTATGCACAACACCTACACGGCCATCTACAACAAGGGCAACGCCCGGGTGACGGCCTTTTTATCCCGGCAACAATCGGCGGAATCGGCACGATCGGTTATGCTGCAGTATGCCGGGTATGCCAACCGCTATGGGAAAGGATGCGATCGCCTGAAAGGCGGTGAAGTGGAACTGGTATCCTGCGACATGGACGGCAATTTCGATGTGGTTTTCACGAAAGGCCGTCTTGTCGGCGGTGTGGCATCAGTTGCGAACCGGAGGCTGGCCGTGAAGGCGGCTATCGGAATGCGGGAACAGCTTCCCACGGGACAGTGAGTTGAGTGATGGTTGAAAAGGATCTCATGCCGGATCAGGCATATTTTCAAGGTGTTGACATATGGCGCTCGCGGTTCCGGGTTTAGCAAACCAGAATCCTTGCACCATATCGAAATCCAGGCTTTTGACGCGGTTGAACTGGTCTTGGGTTTCCACGCCTTCCGCCACTACTTTCAGCCGGAGTTTTTGGGCAAGCTCAACGACGGATTTTACGATTTCGTAGGATTCCGTATTGAATTCCATTTGCTGGATAAACGACTTGCCGATTTTTAACTCATCCAGTGGAAACTGATGCAGATATGAAAAAGCCGAATAGCCGGTGCCAAAATCATCAAGAACGAGCTTAGTCCCGATTTTCTTTATTGCGCTCAATTTTTCAATGGCTGAAGCCGAACTCTCCATCAGTACACTTTCCGTGATTTCAAACTTCAACATACCCGGATCAATTGAATAGTCGGCAATGATGGATGCGATTTTGTCGGCAAATTCGGCCTGCCCAAACTGATGGCCGGAGATGTTTAGGTTCAGGCTGATATCATTCAAGCCGGGAAAGGTTTGTTGCCATTGTTTCAATTGACGGCATCCCTCCTCAAGCACCCAGTTGCCGAGATTATAAATCAGGCCGATTTCTTCCGCTTTCGAAATAAAGTCGTCCGGATAAATAATTCCATGCTCCGGGTGATGCCAGCGAATCAGTGCCTCCAGACCAATCGTCCGCAAATCTTCCAATTGCAAAATCGGCTGGTAGTGCAGCATAAATTCCTGATTTTGAATTCCTATTCGCAAATCATTTTCCAGTTGCAGCGATTCAATTGCATCATCCAGCATTTTCTGATCAAAGAATCTGATACCCTCCCCTTCCTGCTCCTTGCAGCTGGATAAAGCCATATCCGCATCGCGCAGAACATCATCCGGGGATTCGTAGTAAGTTGTTTTGACTACCAGTCCAATGCTGACAGAAAGCGTTACTTTTTGCCCGTCGACATCAAAAGCTCTCCCAGCTTCCCGTTGGCATCTTTCAGCTACGGCGGCGGCAATTAGATCGCTTTCAGGGCCTTCGATCAACACGGCGAATTCATCGCCGTTCATGCGGGCGACCATGTCTGACGGACGCACACAGCCCTTAAACCGATTGGCCAGTTCGGATATGATAACGTCGCCGGTATAATGGCCATACGTGTCGTTGACACCTTTGAAATGATCAATATCGATTAAAAACAGTGCATAGGAAAGGCTATCATTTTGGTAGGATTCAGCAACAACGCTGTTCAAACGATTCATGAGCATCGATCTGTCTGAAAGGCCGGTCAGGGTATCCGATGCCATGCTTTGACGGGCATTCATTTCATGAGCCTGGTGCGTTGTTGCGCGCTTTTGCAGGCCGCGCGCGATCGCACGCTTAACTGCTGGGAGGCTCAGCGGTTTTTCCAGATAGTCGCAGACTTCCAGTCTTAGCGCTTCTACCGAGCTCTGTAAACTGCCCTGTCCGGTAATTATTATCGGAACGATTTCAGGATCTGAAGACTTGAGAGTCCGGATGACCTCGAGCCCGTTCATATCCGGAAGGAGTAAGTCGGTAATGAGAATGTCATATGAATGGGTTTGACCCAGTTGAATTCCACTTGAGCCGTCATCGGCCAGGTCCACCACATAATTTTCAGAAGCAAGCCCCAATTTCAGTGCTTTCAGAATGGAGGCTTCGTCGTCGATGATAAGGATACGTTCCATCTAATTAACCCGCCCTGAAAAATAACGCTAGTTGAATAAAAATACTGTCTAGCGTTGCACCATTCATGCCACTCTCCGATCGCATCCGAGGAATTAGAATATTCCAATATATATCAATTGGTTATATTTTGGTTAATGATGTCGAAATCCGGATTGATAAGCGCTTTCAATCCCTTGAAATGGAAATATTGTCAGGCTGGATATGTTGAGGCATGTTTACTGATAGAAAAGTCGCTGATTACTGCATGTTATGCACGTGATAATAATGTGAACCGGTTAAGAATATTCAAATTGGCCGGCCATATCATATTTTTTGATTCGGTACCGCAGCTTGTGGGGCGGCATATTCATCAGACGGGCGGCTTCAGAAACATTACCCTCGGCAGTTCTCATGGCCTCCCGGATGAGACGCTTGGTGGCTTCGTTGTAGTCCAGCTTGTTCGCCACTGTCTCCGGCAATGAAGATTCACATTGCTGGCGGTTGGGCGCCACCAGCACATTGAAGTGGTCGCGCGTGAAGGTATTACCGGTTTCAATCAGAATAATCCGTTCAATGGTGTTGCGCAGTTCGCGAACATTGCCGGGCCAATCGTATGATTTCAGGAAAGTCAACGCTTCCGGACTGATTTCACTGAAGTTCTTGCCGAACTTCTGATTGTAGGTGTTAATGAAGTGCCGGGTAAGGAGGTGAATATCTTCCTGTCTTTCGCGCAGCGGCGGCAAATCGAGCCTGACAACATTGAGGCGAAAAAATAGATCCCTGCGAAAATCACCCCGATCAACGGCCTCGTCCAGGTTGGCATTGGTGGCCGCTATAATTCTGGCCGACACGTCAATCTGCTTGTTGCCGCCAATTCGATAAAAGGCTCGATCTTCCAGAACCGCCAGTAATTTGACCTGGGCCGAAAGCGGCATTGCACCGATTTCATCCAGAAACAGGGTCCCACCGGCGGCTTCTTCAAAGCGCCCGGCTCTGCCATCGGCCCTGGCACCGGTAAAAGCGCCCCGTTCATAACCGAATAGTTCACTTTCCACCAGATCCTTTGCAATTGCGCCGCAGTTTACCGTAACAAAGGGGCCGGGGATCCCGGTGCCGTTGTAGTGGGTGGCTTTGGCCAGAACCCCTTTGCCGGCACCGCTTTCTCCGGTGATTAATAATGGCGTATCCGGACTCTGAGCGGCCTTCTTGGCAATTTCGACGATTTCTAATATCCTGGCATTATTTCCGATGAGATCAAATTTATATTTTTCGACACTTGGCTTTTGAATCGTTCTAATCTGATGCCTCAACCGTCTGTTCTCAAGAGCGTGCTGAATAGATAAAAACAGTTCTTGAGACTCGATCGGTTTAACCAGATAATCATAAGCGCCCTGTTTGATCGCATTAACAACCGTTTTGACATCTTCCACCGCCGTTACCATGATGACCGTTGCATCAGGGTCCAGTTCAATCAGCCTTTTAAGCACCTCGACGCCGTCCATCTCCGGAAGGCCCACGTCGAGCAGAACGACATCCGGTGTTTCGGAGGAAAACAGTTCGAGAGCCTCCACTCCGTTTTGGGCTGTCACAGCTTCATATTTGCCTCTAAGCGCCAGTGACAGCGCTTTTCGGATGCTCTGGTCGTCGTCAACGATGAGAATTTTAGAATTCATAGGCCTAGTTTGCCAAACCGCCGCTTACAGCAGCGTCTGATTCATCCGGGTTATTCTTGGGGCAGGCAATCGGCAGCTGAATGACAAAAGTCGTCCCTTGATCCGGATTGCTCTCGAAAGTAAATGTTCCACCCTGACGCTTTATAATCTGATGTGAGATGCTTAATCCCAGACCGGTGCCGCTCGCTTTGGTCGTAAAAAAGGGATTAAAAATATCCTCCTGGTGATCTCGCGCGATGCCGGGGCCGTTATCGCTTACGCTTAAATGAACCACGTTGTGATATTGTCCGGGCGCAGACCTGTTCTGCAATGTTTTAATATCGATGTCGCCGCCTTGGTCCATTGCCTCTATGGCATTCAAAACCACATTGTTGATAACCTGCTGCAGCCCGATGACATCCCCACGCACCGGTGGCAATTCATCCGCCAAATCTAAATTGAGCTGGATATCCGATTTCCTCAGCTTCGAGGACCATAGTTTCACGATCTCGGACGTTAGCTCGTTCAGATTGATCTCGTCCGAGGCCAATACCGGCGGCTTGGCAAAATCCAGTACGCGTTTGATAATATTTTCGATGCGATGAATATTGTCCTTTATTTCATTGAACAGTTCAGCTTCCTCAGGATCACGAATAAATTTACCGTCACCGCCCAGGATATCGGTGAACAGGCTAATGCTGGCCAGCGGATTTCTGATTTCATGAGCAATGCCGCCGGAAAGCTGACCCAGAGAAGCCAGTCGGTCGGCCCGAATCAGTTGCTCCTCGATTTTCTTTTGCTCGGTTATGTCGCTAATTCGAATGATTGCGGTTCCTTCATTCTCAATCTGATTTTGCACCGGATAGATTACCACCTCTTCAATTCGCGCCGGGTTCATCAAGCCTTTTCGCTCATAAGCAGCCGGTTTAGCGCCCTTAATTGCCAGGGGCAACTGGCAATCCTTGCAGACATCTGATTTGCGAGCCAGTACTTTATAGCAGGGTTTATCAATAATATCGTGATATTGTTCCAATCCGGTGTATGCTTTAGCTGCTTCATTCAGAACCTTTATCCTCATATTTTGGTCCACCATGATCAATGGTTCTGAAATACCGTCAAAAACGGATTGTAGACTTGTTTTGCTTTGCACGAGTTGCAATTCAACTTTTTTGCGCTCTTCAATTTCAGTTTTAAGATCTTCGATCAGGATTTTGTTTTCTGTCCGTAGCTTGCGTTTTTCAATCGCACGTTGGACAGAAATCAATAAATCTTCAATATTTTCTAATGGTTTTGTTAGATAGTTAAAGGCACCATCTTCTTTTAAGGCCTGGACGGCATTTTCAAATGTCGCATTGCCGGTCAACACAATGACCTCCATGTGACGATCTAACCGTTTAATCGCCTTCAAGACCTCCAATCCCCCCATGCCGGGCATACTCATATCCGTAATGATTAGATCTATCGGCAGCGTTTTGAAAAGCGAAATGGCCTCGCGACCGCCTTCGGCTCGAAAGACCTCATAATCTTCGCGCGTCAAAATCGTCTCGAGCATATCCAGAATTTCTAAGTCATCGTCAATTATGAGAATTTTTTCATTCATTGAATTGTTTTGATTCTATTCCCGGGTTGCCGTGGTTGACCTAAAAGTCGTCCGTACAGGATTATAATCGACCATTTATACATAACCTTTAATTCTCGGCAGAGATATAGAGGCCCGGATATGTCCGCACGGGCTAAAATCCGGCGGCTGCCAGGAATTCGGCTGGAGTCGAAATCGGCCGATGGCCCAAATATCGATTGAACCGATCTAAAATGAATTTCCGCAAGGAGCAGAAACAGTTGGTGCCATTCCTTGCGGCAGAGCCGGGGATGATGAAGGGAGTTAATCTAAATCGAGGGTACAGTTTTTAATGAAATATTCAAGATCGGATACCTGGGCGGGTTTGAGTTCATCAAACTGGAGACCACATCGACGAATGGCAATTGAATTAGACGTCTCGTTTTCATCGATTTCAAAACTGGAAATTATTTTACAGGGTATTTGATCCAAGTAAATACCGCTGTCGACCAGAAAGATATCGAATTTCGAGAAATCGTCAAGCCGGGTCCGGTGGTCGTGGTATAGAAAAGCTTCGCCGGATCTATCGCTATCCATGAATCGGGTGTCACTGTAACGAAAAGAAAATCCAGCCATGCTGATGTCGATAATCTGGGCCAGTTTGGTCGAATTCTGGTGTAGCACGGCAAAAGCGCCATCTTTCACCAGGTATCGCTTTTGGGATCTGCGAGAATCTATGTCATTCATAATGGATATCCTTTATTCTGCTGGTTCAGCTTTGAATCTGCTTTAATTCGGCAGGTCTTGTTTTGTGTCTTTCTGCATTCCTGCAGATTGCAAAGGTTCCGATCCGGGGGTGGCAACGTCAATAGCCTCATCGAAACAGCATTCGAAACGATTGCGCCCGCCCTGTTTGGCTTTGTATAGCGCCTGGTCAGCCATTTTTATCAGCTCCAGCTTATTGCAGGCGCCGTCCGGGAAAAATGCCCCGCCCATGCTGACCGTTATTTTCGCCTCTTGCCCTTCATAGCGGAATTTATGGTCGCGTATCGATTCCATGAGGCGGTCGACAATCATGACAACTTCGGACTTGTCTAGCTCATTCATGATAACTAAAAACTCTTCCCCCCCGTAACGGAAGAGCCGGTCCGTAGACCGCAATTGGGTTGTCAGCAATTCACCCAGTTTTTTTAGGACATGGTCGCCGAATAAATGCCCGTACGTGTCATTGATATCTTTGAAATGATCAGCGTCGATCATCAAAATGAAAAAGTTGTGTCCATATCTGCGAGATCGATCGATTTCCTCATCCAGGCAGGATTGCAGGTAGCGATAATTGTAAAGACCGGTCAACGAATCTTTGATAGACAACTCCTTGAGCTGCTTGACCAAAGACCGGTTTTTCAATTCCAAACTTCTCTTCTCAAGAACCCGTTCCACGGCAGTCAGCAGCACGTCGATATCTTCCAGAGGCTTGCGGAAGTAATCATAAGCCCCCAGTCTCAAACAGTCGATGGCCGTCGCTTCGTCACTGTGCCCGGTCAGAATAATGACTTCGGTATCTGACTCTTTGGTTTTGACCTCCCGTAAGACTTCGATGCCGTCCATAATCGGCATTCTGACATCGGTGATGATTAAATCCGGTGTATACTCTTGAAATTTTTCGACACCTTCACGACCGTTACCGGCGGTAATGACACGATAATTTTCGCTCGCCAACAAACCTGAAAGCAATGCCAGAATGTCTTCCTCGTCTTCTATGATTAATATGGTTTCTTTCATGCTAAACTCCGTTAAGAAAGCTCTTTAAACCGACTCCCCAATTGTTTCTTCCGAATTTGTCACATTTTTCATTTGGGCACCCTTGATCGGGAGTGTAACCTTGATGGTCGTCCCCGCAGATCCGGTCTCTGCTATTTCAATCTTTCCGTTGTGGTCGCTGATGATCCCATAACTGATTGAGAGTCCCAGACCGGTTCCCTTGCCAACTTCCTTCGTGGTAAAGAATGGATCAAAAATACTACTGCAGGCCGAGTCATCGATGCCATTGCCGGTATCCTTGAATAGAATTTCAACCATACCGGAGTCCGTTTCAGACAACCGGCTGGTGATCTGAATGGAGTCCGTGAAACCGTCCCGAAACGTATCACTGTCCTTCTTTTCCGTAATGGCATCCCGTGCATTGGTAATCAAATTGAGAAAAACCTGTTCCAATTGATTGGTATCACCGTCAATCCTTGGCAAAGCCGGATCGAGATTTTTGACTATCTCTATATTCCTGAGCCTAAGCTGCTCGCCCACCATCAAAAAGGATTCCTCGATAACCTGATTCACATCCAAGGCGTAAAACTGGGATTTCGACTGGCGTGAAAACGTTCTCAAATGATTAATGATATTCATCATCCTTTTGGTGTTGCGTTCGATCGGCTCCATTTGTTTCAGCAGGTCTTCAATCTCGTAATTTCCTTTCGAGATAAAGCGTTTGACCAGCTGGGCATTACCGCGAATGACCATCAGGGGTTGATTCAGTTCGTGGGCCACTCCGGCTGCCAATTCGCCAATGGAGGCCAGCTTGCCGGTTTGCACCAGCTGCGATTGAGTGTGCTTGAGTTCTTGATAGGCTTTTTTCAATGATTGTTCCGCCAGGTTGCGGTCCGTGACGTCCCGGATAATGCCGCGAAAGCCTCTCGGCAGACCCTCAGTGCCTTTAATCAGCGATACGGAAGCCTCCAGATGGCGTATTTCGCCGTCGTTTCGGACAATCTGCCAATCAAAATCTCTGGATGGCTTTTGAGACACGTAAACATTATTGAAAGCCCGAAAAACACTCTTGACATATTTGGGTGCCGTAAACTTCCGATAACTGGCCGCCATCAGTTCTTCCCGGCTGTACCCGATAATTGTGTAGAAGGCATCGTTGAAAAATGTCAGACAGCCGGAAATATCGAATTCGTAGTATCCCTCCTCCATACTTTCCAGAATGCTTCGATATTTTTCTTCACTTTCCCGCAGGTGTTCTTCAGCACGGTTACGTTCACTGATTTCCTGTTTAAGGAATTTATTGGCCTTCAAAAGCTGGCCGGTTCTTTGTTCGACTTTATTTTCGAGTTCAAGATTGGCGTTTTTGACTTTCTTTCTTTCAGTTTCCAATAGCTGTGCCTGCAGGAATTCCTTTCTCGAATACAACTCGATGGAGTAGCAGGCAAACATCCCGAACAGATTGCCGGTTAAAAAGAAAAAATTGTTATTGATGAGTATCGGAATCGGCGTGTTTGTTGCCCAGATCGCCGCAACCTCATAGGCAATCACGATCATTATCCCGGTGGCAGTGGCATAAATAAAATCCAATTTGAAAAATGTGTAGCCAAATATAAAAACCAGTATCAGGCCGGCGTAGTAGGAATTATTGCCGGACTGCGGTGCCAGCAGGATCATGGCAATGATGCCGAGGCCTGCCAGGGCCACAACTGAAGCAATACAAATCTGCATGTATTTTTTGAAATATTTATTGTAGGAAAATATCAGTACTGCTAGTGCAAACGGACAATAAATGGCATACCGAATGAACCAGAGTTGGTATTTTGCTTCGGGTACGATCCAGGCATCCAGAATACCGAAGATGCCGAAAAATATGATCGATAACAGCAAAGCGATCCTGACATGCCGCAGGGACTTCTTAAAGTGCTCCTCCTTAAAACATGCCTCATGTTCTTTCGGAAAGGAAAGCGTAAGAAGATTGAGTTCGACATCTTCCCAGGCGAATTCGGATTTATTCATGCCAATGGGCCTCTAAAATGACGGTTTGATATCATCAAGAATACCAATTTGCTATTTCTTTACCACGACCAGCGTGATGTCATCTGCTTGTTTTTCCTGAAAAGACGTAACTTCTTCGATAATCTTATCCCGCAATTTCCTGACCGGCAGATCAGCGTACCGATTCAAGGCTTGTTCCAATCTGTCCTGGCTGAACATGTTCCCTTGGGAGTTGGTTGCCTCGGTAATTCCGTCGGTAAACAGCAATACAATATCCCCGGGGTTGATGTTTAGGGTTAATTCTTGGGTGCTGCTTATAATATCTTCCGTGATACCCAGCCAGGTGCCGGTGATCGGAATAGCTTCGACTTTATTCAGGGCGGCGCGGTAAATTAACAGGTCCTGATGCTTACCGGCTACGGTCATCTCTGATTGGCTGAGACGCAAGGCCATCATCGTCATGTAGTGATCGGAACCCAAACGGGATAGATTCTCCCTGACAATTCCATTGATGGATTGGAGCAGATCCGCCGGACCGCAATTGCCGTTATTGTTGACCTTTGACAAAATGCTCGTCTGGGCCATCATCATGATCAGTCCGGAATCCACGCCGTGGCCGGAAACATCTCCGATGGTAATCCATTTGTCTCCTTTGGATGTCTCAATTATGTCGTAGTAGTCACCCCCCACCTCCTTGGCCGGAATCATTGTCGCCGCGATGTCATAGCCTCTTATTTTTTGTTTCTCCGGCAACAGGGCGGTTTGAATTCGTTTTGCCAATTCCATCTCGCTCCAGATGGAATCCCGTGCAATTTTTAGCTCGCACATGAGATAAAATTCTTTTTTAATCAGCTGGTGTTTGACATAGTTGATACTTACAGCGATGATGCTTGTCGCACTCAGGAAAAAGAGGTTGTTGATCAGGTGGTTGGTGCGGTAATCACTGATGTCTATTAAATTAACGAATAAATACAAGAAAATAATAATGCCGCTGTTGAGCGCGGAGTGCTTCGCGCGCCAGGGCAGCAGCAGATTGACGCCAATAATGACCAGATTGAGTCCAGCGTAATAGCTCGAATAAAAACCGCCGAGATCACGCGTCATCAAAACGATGACACCACCGACAACAATCGAGACAATATAGCCATGGAGATAGGACAGCTTGCTGGGTTTGGTCAGCCGTATGATAAAATACTGGATGATGACGATGAAGGTGGCAATCAATCGATAAATACCGACCTGCTTTAACAGGTCTTTCGGAACAATGAAAAAATCGAGAATGAAAAATAGCGGAACCAGCGAAATCACCAGAAAAGTCAATGTCTTCAGCCAATCATGAATGATGCGATTCAGGAATTGATCGAAATTTCGGGCACCAATGATAGCTTGTTCTTCAACGCTTAATTTATGTTCGACAATTTCGTTCATTAATTTGCTGACCTATGCCTGCGGTCCGTTACTTTCCTGATTTTGTGACGTGCAAAAACATTTGACTGCCGGTGTCTTCAAATAATATTTTTGATTTTGCTGATTGGGCATTTCTCAGCAGGTCGATAAAATCATGCTCCGTTCGATAGTACAAAACCCAATCCAGCCAGTATTCCATGTAGTAACGGCTGGCGTTCGAAATATGGAAATTACCGATGGCCATTTCTCCGCCAATATTCAATATCTGATACAACTTGCCCATCACGGCTTTTGCAACCGGCGGGGTCAGGTAGTCAAAAAGTCCCATTGAGTAGATATAATCGAAATTCCCCCACCGCTTGCTGAGTTCGGCAGTTTTGAGCAACGTCCGGACTGATTCATTCAGGTAGTCAGCTTCCACCTCTGCGCCCAGTTTCTTTTCGATTCCCGCGATCTGGTTCCTGGCTTCATCCAGGGCATTTTCATCCTGATCAAGCAATGTAAAATGGAAACGGGCACAGTCTTCCGTCGATGTGATGACATCCTGCAGTTCGAATGCAGGGCCGCAGGCCACGGATAAGATTTTTATTTTTTGACCGTTGCCCTTAAGTTTTCGGGCCTTCAGCTCGCCCAGTATTTTGGCAATCAAATCTCTTCTATTTCGTACGGCCTGAGCCGCCGGGTGTTCAATGGGATGCTTGTGCATCAGCTTACCGAACGTCGAGTCGCCCTCAAACTTATCGTTATAGATCATCTTCATCATGATGGAGTCACCGCTATAGCCCCGCGGTTTTAGATTCGTTCGCGTCATAAACGGTGAACACATCAAAAAACTCCAGAGCTGTCTGCGGAAGTAATAGCCATGGCGTTCGTGTTCTTTTCTGGAGAAATCGATGATGACATTTTCAAATTCATCCAATTTTTGATCCAGAAATTTCATAAATTTTCGGCCTTCGGTCTCAATTAACGCGGCCTGAACATGCTTTTTGATTTCTTCCGTCTCCCCAGCATATCTGGCGTCCAGGGTGTCAAACAGGTTTTTATAAACATTCAAATCATATGTAAGATTGGCGGTATATTCCTTGAATGACGGATTGATTTTATCTTTGTGCGATAAAATGAGCGGCAGATGAAAAAACTCCGCCTGCAATTTTTCAAGCTTGTTCTCAAAGAAGAGACTGTTCAGATCATAAACATCCCGGGAAAAGACGAGGCGTCCCCTGTACCCGTCGTCATCGGTTTCGGGCATAAACTGGCAGGGGCCGATTTCGACCTGGTTATCATTTTTCTCGAAAACAAGTTTTCGAAAGGTCGTTTCCTGGTCGGTTTCATAACCGTTGAGGAACCGAACTGATAAAGAGAACCGGGAGGCGTATTTTGCTTCAACAGGTATTTTATCTTTCCCGTACCAGAGATGCGCCATTATTTTAGTGGGCTCTCGATTTATCATGTTTATAACCCTTTAATCTCGAGTCGATTATCATCAGTTCTGAACACCTCTAGTGCCGAAAAATTAAGCTCCTGCCATTTCAGCGATTTTCGGTAAAGAATGGTTATTTTTGTCATCCCTTTTTTGGCTCTGTCCAAAATTTTAATGATGGGTGTTATGGTCGATGAATTCATATAGGACAGGTGCTGAAAGTCCATGGTGATGCGTTTATTCATCGTTGCGGCCATTTGCAGAACCATTACCAGAATCGGCGATATGAATTTACTGGGTTCCCGGTCAATGCTTTTTCCATCCCATTTCACATCAATGGACGTCTGATTTTCAACTACCTCGATCGACAAATCTTTGTTGGTGTATTTTTCCGGTGTCATCATAATTAAATCCTATCTTCTCCATCGATATTTGAAACAACAGATACATTCAGCAAGTTATCATCACCGACAAAAAAATCTAAGAGGGCCTTGCCTTCGTATGCAATTCTGACCAGACCAATTCCACTCTCCTGATCATTGAGTGGCTTTCTGGAGACTTCCTTTATCCGCTGGATATAAGCTTCAAATGGATCCTGGTAGCCCCGAATCCATTGAATCGTTTTGTCCAGACGTGACAGGTGCTCAAACGCGCTCTCATCAACCGGATTAATAACTTCTATGGTAACGGTATTCCGTTCGATATTGATGATGACGATCACCTGATTTTCAACCATTTTGAAGTTGCCATATTTTATGCCATTTTCGATCAGTTCGCTGATTATCATCGATAGCGAATGAATCGTATCGTCTGACAGCTCATGCGCCTGCAAGAATTCGGCACTTTCGTTCCTTATTTTTTCAATTTCATCCCAATCGGGGGCTACTTTAAATTCGATCGATTTCATCATTGCTAATCCGGTCTCCTTGTTACGCTTCTAATTATTAGAAATGTATTTTGTCTGCCTTGATGCATTTTACATGCCAAAAATCAAAAATTTTTATCTATGGTAATATAAATAGTATTTTTAATTGCTTATGGAGAATTAACGAAAAAAGCAGGATGGTAATGTCTTCAGGGAAATCGGCACTGGGCTTGAGAATATTGTCAGCCATCACCTCGAATAGGAGATAACTGAATAATTACAACGGCTTGGCGGCGTGACCATATTGACATAACATTAAGAATATTGTCATGGGCGGGACAATTTTAAGCTTTTAAGCAAAGCTGCCGATAATATTTAAGATCTGGAACCATCCATTTACGAGGACGATCTAAAATACGATGGCAATTCTATCAATAGACAACATTAGCTTAAACATCCTTACGTTATCTTTTCCGGCGGAGATTGAGCAAGAGTACAAAGAAGACTTTTTTAACAAGTCCCTGAAACATGTACGAGTTGCCATGCTGCTGGCAATCGCTTTTTTTGCCGTGTTCGGGATACTGGATTCCTGGCTCGTTCCCGATGCCAAAGAGCTGCTGTGGTTTATTCGCTACGCCATTTACTGTCCTTCAGTTCTGTTTTTATATCTGTTTTCTTTCTCCAAACACTTTAAACCCTATATGCAATTGTGTATTGCGCTGTCGGTTTTGCTCGCCGGCTTGTCAATCATCGCTATGATTCTCATCGCGCCGACGGCGGGCTTTTATTCATATTATGCCGGATTGATCCTCGTTTTCATATACGGGTACACGTTTTTCAAGCTCCAGTTCGTCTGGGCCACGGCAGTCGGCTGGATGATTGTGTTGTTTTATGAAATCGCTGCTATGGGGCTGGTCTACACGCCGGTACCCATCCTTATCAACAACAATTTTTTCTTTCTAACGGGGAATCTGTTTGGCATGTTTGCCTGTTATTCAATTGATTTGTATTCGCGCAGGGATTTCCTGCAGGCCCGCATAATTGAAGACGAAAAGCGAAAGGTACACCAGGCCAACCAGCAATTGGGGGATCGGGTCGAAAAGCGGACCGCGATGCTGCTGCAGGTCAATAAAACGTTGAAACAGGAGGTTGTCGATCGAAAGCGGGCCGAAGATTACTTGCGCGAAAGCGAGGAAAAGTATCGGAACATATTGGAAAATATGGAGGAGGGCTATTACGAAGTCGATCTATCCGGGAACCTGACCTTCTTTAATGATGCCTTGATGAAAATAACCGGATACGCTCGGGATAAGCTGTTAGGCACAAATTATCGCAAGTTTACCGATCCCAAAGATGCCAGCAAAGTGTTTAGAGCATTCAACAATGTTTACATATCGCAAAAACCATCCAGAGAATTTGAATGGAAAATCATAAATGGCAATCGGGAGCAACGGCATCTGGACGCATCCGTGTCATTGATGAAAAGCCTGGAAGGCCTGCCGATTGGATTTCGAGGCATCGTGCGGGACGTCACCGAGCGCAAACGTGCAAATGAGGAAATTCACAAACTAAATGAAGAACTCGAGCAACGAGTTGCCGAGCGAACCGACCAACTTGAAACAGCCAAAACAGAGCTTGAGATTGCCATTGAGCGGGCCAACAAATTGGCCCACGAGGCCGATTCAGCCAACAAGGCCAAAAGCGAATTTTTAGCCAACATGAGTCATGAAATTCGCACGCCTCTGAACGGAATTATCGGGATGGCGGAATTGGCTTTTGAAACTGCCGCTGACAATAACCAGCGAGAACTTTTCGGTACACTTTGTACCGAGGGCAGTGCCTTATTGGGCATCATAAATGATATTTTGGATTTTTCCAAGATTGAAGCCGGTATGTTGGAGCTCGAAAAAACCGCATTTAACCTGGAAATCATCATTGCGGATATTGCCAGGGGTATAGGGCTGAGAGCTTCACAGAAAAATTTAACGTTCGACGCCTCCATTTCTGCCAATGTGCCGACCGCCTTAATCGGTGATCAATGGCGGCTCAGACAAATCCTGACCAATCTTATCGACAATGCGTTGAAATTCACCGATAAGGGCTCGATTGACCTTGCCGTTGATAACCATGAAGATTTGGAGGACCGGGTCAAACTGCTGTTCACCATATCGGATACTGGAATTGGCATATCAAGGGAAAAATTATCCGCTATTTTCAGAGGATTTACCCAGGCCGATGGATCGACAACCAGAAAATATGGCGGCACCGGCCTGGGAACCACCATATCAAAGCAATTAACTGAGCTTATGGGGGGTGAAATTGGCGCTGAAAGCAAAGAGGGCCAAGGTAGCCGGTTCTGGTTTACCGCAACTTTTCACAAACAGACATACCGGTATGCGGAAGGGATGCGTGACAGTCTGTGTGAATTAAATTTGAATCCGCCCGGCCAGCCCGATTGGCTCAGTCGGCCAAGAGTTCCAACCGGTGTTGCTGAGAACGCAGAATACGCGTCAATGGGTCGTATCCTCCTGGTCGAGGACTACGCTACCAACCAACAGGTCGTATTGCGACACCTGGGTCGCACCGGATATATCGTCGATCTTGCTGAAAACGGCCGGATCGCGGTGGATTCTTTTAGAAAGAATCACTACGATTTGATTTTGATGGATATTCAAATGCCGGTAATGGATGGTTTTCAGGCGACTCAAACCATTCGGGGAATCGAGAAAGAATACGGTCAGATAAGCCCCGACAATCAAACGCAGATCAAGCAGCGTGTTCCCATAATAGCAATGACCGCTCACGCCACAAAAGGGGACAAGGAAAAATGTCTGCAAGCCGGAATGGACGACTATCTTGCCAAGCCGCTTCGGCGAAAGGCGCTTCTAAATACCGTCGGAAAGTGGATGACCAGAGCAATTGAAGCAAATCAAATCTCAGAGCTCGCGCCGCCAATAAATGACAGCTCGGCAATGGCGGCGCCTATAAATGTTGAGCAGGCGCGCCGGGAATTTGATGGCGACGAGGAATTCTTGAAGGATGTTCTGAACGGATTTTTCAAAAACGCCGGAGCTCAGATTCAAAAAATAACCCAGGCCATTTCAAATGGCGATGCTGAACAAGTGTGGAAAGAAGCCCACTCAATCAAGGGTGGCGCCGCGAATTTAACGGCGGAGATGCTTTCCCGTACCGCATTAGATCTGGAGACCATGGGAAAATCCGAAAATCTGGCCGGCTGTGTCGATGCGCTTGCCCGGTTGAAAACCGAATATGAGCGATTGAAGACCTATGCCAGTCGGAATTTCCAATGTGATAAAAGAGAGAATCTGCAATGAAAATTCTGATCGCTGATGATGAACTCGTAAGCCGCAAAAAAATGGAACGGCTCATCAATAGCCTCGGGCACGAAACCCTTGCTGCGGCTGATGGTCGTGAGGCATGGGGTATTTGGAATGATGCGCGGACCCGGATGGTTATCACCGATTGGATGATGCCTGGCATGGATGGTTTGGAGTTTTGCCGAAAAATAAGGAGTGCTGAAGGAAGCCAATACACTTATATCATCATGGTAACATCCAAATCCAACATTCAGGACATCGTTACCGGTATTGATGGCGGAGCTGACGATTTCATCTCGAAACCATTTGTAAAAGAGGAATTGCTGGTACGAATCCGAGCCGGAGAAAGATTGCTGGGAATCGAGACCCGGGATATCGTTATATTCTCGATGGCGAAGCTGGCCGAATCCCGCGATCCGGAAACCGGCTATCATCTGGAGCGGATACAATATTATTCAAAAACGCTGGCTGAAGCCATTGCCCGGTCGGAGAACCCGCCCGAGGAAATCGATCGCCTATTTATCGATAATATATTTCACACGAGCCCCTTGCATGACATCGGCAAGATCGGTACCCCTGATTATGTACTGCTCAAGCCCGGAAGGCTAGATGATAATGAGTTTGAGATCATGAAACGCCATAGCCGGATTGGTTATGAAACGCTCAATGACGCACTAATTCGATACCCCAAAGCCGACTATTTGAAAATGAGTGCTGAAATCGCGCTCTCCCATCACGAAAAATACGATGGCAGCGGATATCCTGAAGGGCTCAAAGGGAATTCGATACCGCTTGCTGCGCGAATTGTTGCGCTGGCAGATGTCTACGATGCTCTGGTCAGCAAAAGAGTATATAAAAATGCCTATCGCCACGATATGGCCAAAGCCGTTATTCTGCAAGGCACCGGCTCCCATTTTGACCCGATGGTGATTGACGCTTTCTTGAACTGCGAGGAATCGTTCGTGGAAATTTCCGAGCGATTCAAAGAGAATTAGATCTCCAGTTATTTTCTCTTTTTTGCCGAATAAGCAGGATAAAATTTTCTGACAGGCAGGTGTAAATTAATTGGGCAGTTGTAAAGACTAAATTTAAGCTTTGGTCTCATCCGCCGTTGTGCTTATCATTCTTTTCAACCAGTTTATTGATGGTCGCATTCAATGCCCGGATGGACATTTTGATCTCGTTTAATTGGCTGATGAGATTTTCACGTTCGCCGGAGCCGGCCTGGGGATTGGCAACTCCGCCGCCGATCTTGCGCGAAATATCATCCAGGCGAATGCCCAGAGTGACGATGAAATATAGCAACAGTAAAAACATGAAGGTCTCAGCCCGCCAGTAGAGCATTTGCCACCCGACCAGCATGATGCCCAGAAATATAAGGCTGGTCCAGAAGTAGGGATGGTCCGATATCCAGTTTTTCATTTAGCTTTTTCGTGCTCCTCGTCTCTCAGTACCCGGCGCAAGACTTTGCCGACATTCGAAACCGGCAACTCATCCCTGAACTCTACGATTTTGGGACGCTTGTACCCGGCCATGTTTTCCTTGCAAAATTCGATAATTTCCTGCTCGCTGGCCGATTCTCCTGCTTTCAACTGAACATAAGCTTTGACGGCTTCGCCGCCCTTGGCGTCTGGAACGCCGACCACGGCCGCCAGGGCGACTTTGGGGTGTTTAAACAGGATATCCTCCACATCCCGCGGGTAAACATTGAATCCGCCCACCAGCACCATATCCTTCTTGCGGTCGGTAATCAGAATATAACCGTCTTCATCGACATGGCCGATGTCCCCTGTCAAAAAATAGCGTTTTCCGTCTACTTCACGGAACACTTTTTCATTTTCTTCCGGCCGATTCCAGTAGCCCTGCATGACCTGGGGACCGCAGATGGCAATCTCACCGTCTTCACCCTGGGGCATTTCCTGGGCGCCGGTGTCTATATCCAGAACTTTGATATCCGTGCCGGGCATGGGAAAACCGATGGAGCCGATCTTGCGCTGGTCGGTGTTGGTTGGATTGGCACTGGCCACGGGAGCCGTTTCACTCAGTCCATAGCCTTCGAAGATCACCGCTCCCGTGCGTTCCTCGAATTGTCGGCAGACCTCAGGCGGCAGCGGTGCGCCGCCCGAGAAGCATCCCATCAGAGACGTCAAGTCATACTGCTCGACATGGGGATGGTTGGTAAACGCAACAAAAATGGTGGGCACTGCCGGCATGACGGTCGGCTTATATTTCTGAACCGCCTGCAGAACGACGGTAAAGGGCGGTTTGCCGTCTCTCGGGTTGGGTATACAGACCAGCCTGCCCGCGTTGCCGCAGGCGGAAAGCATTGCCACGGTCAATCCAAAACTGTGATACCAGGGCAGAACACCCAGGTAGGTGTGGAAAGCCCTGCGAAATTTTTCCGATTTGCCCCCCGGCTCATGGACCAGGCGGCCCCATTCCCCGAGTGCTTCAATATCATAGGTAAAGTTGGTGTGCGTCAAAGCGGCGCCTTTCGGCACGCCGGTCGTTCCACCGGTGTATATGATCAGTGCCAGATCTTCCGCAGGATTGATGTCGACCGACGGTGGTTGCGGGCTGGCAGCTTTAACGATATCGTCGAAATACAGATGACCGGATTGGATCTCACCGGCTTTCGGAATTTTTCCAAGCAATCCGCCGAGGAAAGCTTTTATGGGCGGCAGGTAAGATTTTACACCGCAAACGACAACCGTTTCCACATTCGAGCCCTGGATCGCTTCGACAGTGGTCGGATAAAACTGGGGATGATCCATACAAAAAACCGCTTTGGCGCCGGCATCTTTAAGCTGATAATTTAATTCACTCGGCGTATACAACGGATTGCAGGTCACGCAAACGGCACCGGCTTTGAGAATGCCAAAAAATATGGCCGGATAGTGGGGCAGATTCGGCAAAAATACGGCGATCCGGTCCCCTTTACCGATGCCGCGCGATGCTAAAAAGTTGGCCACCCGATCGGCGGTATCTTTTACCTGAGCATAAGTTCGGGTCGCATCGTTAAATATGGTGTAGACTTGGTTGGGATGTTCTTGGGCTGTAGTTTCCAGAAGGTTGTAAAGCGGGTAATTGTAATCGCCGACATCTTGGGGGACGCCCTCCGGCCAGTTGGAAGTGGGCCAGTTCGTTGCAGCCATGTCTACCTCCTTCTGCTAATAGTTAACGAGATTCGATTGGAGCGTGGAGCCAGGAAAAAGACCGGTAATACAGCACTATATTGAAAAGCGAGGGAGGTGTCAAATAGGAAAGCAATAACTTGAGATTCTGGATAGAAGTTTGTTGAACTGCCGATGGCAATTCAACTGCGACGACCTGTAGGGAATGGAGTATTGGAGTACTGGAATTAAAAGTAGTGGTGAAAATCCGATTTAAGCTTTCAAAGGTGATCTGCAAATTCAGACAGAATCACATCATGCAGCTTGCGGCCGATAGTCAGGCCAAGATCGATAAATTGAGGTCCGTATTTTTTGCCGGTTTGCGACCGGAAGGTTGATTTGATTTTCTCAAGCCCCGCCATACCTTTTGGATAGCGCGCCATGAATTTACTGAGAGGCGGATTGTAAACGGATATCATATCCCAGAGGGTGTGCGAAAAGTTATCGGGTCCCCAGCGGAATTTATCCGCATCGTAAAGGCAGTCAGAAACCAGGGATCCTTCGGCCGATTCAATCTGGATCGTTTCTTTAAAAGCTTCATGGTTTTGAATGGCCCGGCAAATGTCTTCAACCTCATCCGGCCTCAGCGCGAAATCCCGGAGAATCTCGGCTGCAAATTCAGCGCCCCGTCTGGCATGATCTTTCTTCTTGCGCTTGATGTCATGCAGCAGTCCGGCACATTGAACAATGCACATCCGGCGCCTTAATTTTTTCTGTTCATACCCGGCAGCCAGCCCCTCGATGTGAAGTATTGCACCGGCATCTTCAGTCACCTTAATCGCATGTTCCAATCCATGACCAAAATTGTCGGCCAGATTCGAGCTGACGAAATGCTGCATTTTTTTTAGAATGGGATCCGTTGCAAGGTATTCCCTGGAAATGGCGGTGGCCTGGCGATGTTCTCGATAAAAATCCGGCGGGGGCAAAGCTGAAACTATTTTGCGGGCCCGCTCACGCAGGCGGGCGTAGATTGGCTGCATTATACGGGAGCTTCCCTGTGGTGCTGGATGAATCGGAATTGTCGTTTGGAAAATGGAGATTGCCGGATGTGTTGGGTATCACGTTGGATGTCAACCTGTCGGCAGCCAATTAGCAATCCCAAACCCGCAACTCCCCACCGCAATGGAATGACAATATGATCAATACTCCGGGCTAACCTTCTATCAGCGAGTAGGGTTGCCCGCAGACTTTCCAGCCACCATCTTCTTTGATGACGGTCAGGGTTTCTTTCACATCGTAGGTTTCACCAAGAACGAAGACTTTGGAAACCAGTCCAAAAATTGGATTGATGGCTCGAATGCGGCTGCTGGTAAGGTGCACCTGGGCTGAGTTCTCGTCAATCATCTCAGCCTCGATCTCAATGTCGGAGAGGGCCATTTTCATCCAGCTAGGTTTAAAACCATTGGCCCGCGCCTCATCCGAGACACGATTGATATAATTATTCACAATGTCGGTTTCCTCATCTCCGACCAGCTCGCTGCAGAGATAATCCGCCATGCCGTCTTTCAATTTGAAGTAGGCCTTTGAAAACTCGACTGCCGCCTTGCCGGGTGTGTCATTCCGATCTGCAAATATTAAAATCACCTGCAATACAAACGCTGCAATGACAACACCTGCCAGTACCATCAGGTTCTTACTGCTGTCCATAAATGAAACCTCCAATTTTTGCAGGAACATGGTAAATGCAAGCGGGATAGATACCATGAATTAGCATCGAAAACAAGAATTTTTATACCGGTTGCCTTAAGTACATTTCATTTGCACTTGACGTCATTGAATATCGGAATCAGATTTACGAGACTCCGGATTTCGGGACAGGCATAATAAGGCAGGTACTTATGGAAAAGGGCAAAGAGTCTATTATAGGTCACATTGGAAAGGCATTTATCTGGTCGGTAGCCGGAATTCAGACTGCCTGGAAAAATGAGCTGGCGTTTCGGGTGGAAACCATAATTATCCTCATGATGACACCGGTCGGAATTTGGCTGGGAAAAACGGCAGCGGAGAGGGCCCTGCTGATCGCGTCCGCCCTGTTGATTCTGATCATCGAGTTGTTGAACTCGGCCCTCGAAGCAGTTGTGGATCGGATCGGACTGGAACGGCATGAGTTGTCAGGCCGCGCCAAGGATATGGGCTCAGCCGCCGCATTTATCGCCATGATGACAGCCGCGATAGTTTGGGCTCTGATGGCCTATGAACGGTTTTGTGGCTCATAAAGGGATTTACCGGATAAGGCATTCTTCAACGGATTGTTCGGCCAGCATTTTGAGCTCCAGCATCTCATCATCGCTGGATTCAAAATTACCGGGCTGAAAAAACTCGGGATGCAGGACCTCGCTTTGGCGAAAGCGCTGCAGGGCATAAAGCCGGGCACCCGTTATTAATTGTAGGATGTTGGCGACCGTCCGGGAAGTCACGATGGGCTTGACGCAGGTCGTTCGGAATTCGTAATCGACTCCGGAATCCATAATCAATTCGATGCTCTCAACGATGGGATCCGGCCGGCAGTCCGATTTGATGTATGATTGGTATAACACCGGATCGGTTTTGAGGTCCATGGCGATATAGTCCACCAGATTCGCTTCAACCAGGCTTTTAATCACCCGGGGTTTACTGCCGTTGGTGTCCAGTTTAACCGGAAAGTCGAGTTCCTTGATCTTGCGGCAAATATCCAGGAGATCCGGTTGCAAAGTCGGTTCGCCTCCGGAAACGACAACCCCATCCAGAAAGCCTCGACGCTGATGGAGAAAACCGAACAGCCTATCCGGATCCACATGCTTCGGACACGTCGATGGGCCGGCCACTAGAGCCGGATTGTGGCAATACGGGCAGTCGAAGTTGCAGCCCGAACAGAATATAACAGAACTCACCTTCCCGGGATAATCAATTAAAGAGCTTTTTTGGATGCCGCCGATGTTCATAAATGTACTCCAGATGTCAGAAAACAGAAATCAGATGACAGAAGTCAGAAGACAGAAGACAGAAGTCAGATGACAGATGACAGAGGTCAGATGTCAGATTTTTCGGAATCGCTGTGTTTCTTACCCTCTGACATCTGATTTCTGTCTTCTGACTTCTGTTTAGCTTGCCACCCTGAACGTCTTGCGGTCGCCGTACTCCGCCAGCTTGCCGCTGTTCCACTGCTTCACCGGCCGTAGATAGCCGACCACGCGCGAATAAATTTCCGTTTCCTGATTACAGATAGTGCAGTTGGTCTGCTCACCGTCAAGATATCCGTGTGATGGACAAATGCTGAAGGTTGGCGTCAGGGTAAAGTAGGGTAGCCTGTAGTTCGACGCGATTTTTCGGATCATACTCTTAATGGCGTCGGTGTTACTCACCTGTTCACCGAGAAATATATGCATCACCGTGCCGCCCGTATATTTGGCCTGCAATTCGTCCTGCAATCTGAGGGTCTCGAAAATATCGTCTGTATAATTGACCGGCAATTGACTGGAGTTTGTGTAATATGGAGCGGTCCCATTGTCCGTTTCCGTGTCGTTGGCGCAGATGATATCGGGGTGCAGCCTTTTGTCCAGCATGGCCAGTCGATAGGACGTCCCCTCGGCCGGCGTGGCTTCAAGGTTGAAAATCTCCCCGCTTTCTTCCTGCACTTTGGACAAATGATTGCGAATGAAATCCATGACTTCCAGAGAAAATTGCTGGCCGTGCTCGCTGGTGATGTCTTCGCCCAGAAAGTTCCGGCAGGCCTCGTTCATACCGATGACACCGATCGTGGAAAAATGGTTTTTCCAATACATACCGGTGCCGCTTTTGATGTCTCTCAAATAAAACCTGGAGTAGGGATATAAATTCTTCTCGGTAAACTTTTCAAGTACTTTACGCTTGATGGCCAGGCTTTTCACCGCCATCTGAATCTGTTTAATCAGGATGGCATAAAATTCAGTTTTAATCTGGCTGACATATCCGATGCGCGGCAGATTGATGGTTACCACGCCGATGGATCCGGTCAGCGGGTTGGCCCCAAAAAGGCCACCGCCGCGCTTCAGCAGTTCCCGATTGTCCAGACGCAGCCGACAGCACATGGACCGGGCATCTTCCGGGGACATGTCGGAATTGACAAAATTGGAAAAATAAGGAATTCCGTACCTGCCGGTCATTTTCCAGACCGGCTCGAGGTTTGGATTAGCCCAGTCGAAATCGGCTGTGATATTGTAGGTCGGAATCGGAAAGGAAAACACCCGTCCTTTGGCATCGCCTTCCATCATAACTTCAGCGAAGGCCCGGTTGATCAGATCCATTTCATTCTGGAATTCGGCATACGTTTCCTCCCGGTCGACGCCTCCCACAACAGCGGCTTGATCCTTGAGGATCGAAGGCACGCAGAGATCCATGGTGATATTGGTGAACGGCGTTTGAAAACCGACCCGTGTCGGAATATTAATGTTGAAAATAAACTCCTGCAATGCCTGCTTGACCTCGGGGTAATCGAGCTGATCGAAGCGCACGAATGGGGCCAGCAGCGTATCAAAATTGGAAATCGCCTGTGCGCCGGCGGCTTCGCCCTGCAGGGTATAGAAAAAATTAACAATTTGACCGAGCGCCGAGCGCAAATGTTTCGGCGGTGAGCTTTCAACCTTACCCGCCACGCCCTTGAACCCCTGGCGCAGCAAATCCTGCAAATCCCAGCCGACACAGTACACGGACAGCAGGCTCAGGTCATGGATGTGAATATCGCCGTTTTTGTGGGCATTTCTGATTTCCGGCGGATAGATGCTATTCAGCCAATATTCCGATGTAATGTCTGAGGATATGTAATTGTTGAGCCCCTGCAGCGAGTAGCTCATGTTACTGTTCTCATTTACCTTCCAGTCAAGTTTCTGGATGTAGTGATCCACCAGGTCCACATTGGCCCGGGTCGCCATCCGGCGAATCTGGGCGTGCTGTGCCCGGTATAAAATATAGGCTTTGGCCGTCTGGTAATATACCGAATCCAGCAGCACCCGTTCGACGATGTCCTGGATCTCTTCCACTTCAGGCACAGGACCCAGACGCAATTCATGCGCCAGAGTTAAAACCCGCAGGGTTAGTTTCTTTGCCTCCCGTTCTTCAAACTCGCCGGTAGCGTGGCCGGCCTTGGCGATGGCGGCCGTAATTTTGAACGAATCAAAATCGACAACGCTTCCATTTCTCTTCTTGATTTTATCAAACACTTCAGACATCGCTCTCGCTTTCTAATAAATGGTTATTTTCGGTTTTCTAATCAGGACCTGACCAGCCCCATTCGGCACGAATTTATCCGGTCCGGTTGAAATGCATCGGACGCGCTGAGCCTGTCCTGCCGGCTTCCAAATGGCAGTCAATTCGAGATATGTAGTCTCAACTATATAACTGTTCAGAAGTTAAAGCCAAAAAGGAGCGCTGTCTCTGCACCGAATGAAAAGCAGAACCAACGCCGTGATACGGCATGACGCCGTGTTGGGTGGGTACCCGGTAATTTTTGATGATAATTCATTTTTACCACAATATATTGCCATAAGTCAATTTTTTTTTCCATATATTGTGGAATAAGGGATTGATGCTGCCGCACTGCGAATTGGAACGTTGTCGAACCAGCAGTTACGGGCTCAACGTAGGAACTGTGGTGGACTTCACTTGTCGACCGAGGGGTCAGACAACAAATACGATAAGCCGTAGAACCAAAATAGGTTAGCGTTTCATATCGTCAAGACGGAGCTCTGTTTTTCGCCTTAAATTAGGATAGCCGCCATCAAATATATACTCTACTTTTTCTTCGAGTTTTTTTAAGACAGGTCCTGAAACCAGTTTTTGAATCGATCATCTTTAAACTGCATAATATCCGTCATCGCCTGCATGACCTGTCGCGTAACGGGGCCGGGACCGGGCAGTTCCCGATCTTCCAGCCGGATTATGGGCTCCACTTTGATTCCGGTATGGGCCGTAAACGCTTCATCGGCGTCCAGCAATTCAGCAGCGGTAATAGGTCCTTCCTTGACGGAAATGTCGATGGCCGGAGCGGCATCGAGGATCGACATGCGCGTTATACTCGATAGAACTCTTCCCAAAGGCGGCGTCTTTAACACGCCATCCTTGACGACAAAAATAGATTCAATGGAGCCTTCGGCCAGAAAGCCATCGGTGCTCAACAAAATGCCGATATCGTATCCTCTAAGGGCAGCATCCCTGCGGGCCAGATACCCATTGAGATAGTTTGAGCAGGCTTTGGCACCGACCGGTACCGTCTCGGGATGGATTTTGCGCCACTTTGACACGCAGGCGGATAGCGGCCTGGGTTGATCCAATTCCAAATCTTCATTTTCAGGAATGGCAAATATAGCCAGGTCCAGCCTGGAATCCAGCACCAGGTTAATCAGTGCCTCCTCCCCCCAGTAAGCAAACATTTTAACAATTCCGCGGCCGAGGTTATTCTCTCTGACAACGATCTTGACGGCATCGACGATTTCCGCATCGGAATAAGCCATTTGCATCCCCAGCAGCTCGGCGCTTTTCATCAGCCGCTTGATATGTTCATCCATACGAAAAGCTAACGGACCCTTCGGCCCGACATGCACCCCGAAAACATCAAAAATTGCGGAAGCTCGCGAAAATCCGTGGGATAGGATCGGCACCGTCGCCTCCGCCCGGGGAATCAGCTCCCCATTCAGCCAGACCTTGGAATTGTTGTTCATCAGCTACCTCATAATTTCTGTTTATCTTCTCCGGTTCCTGATACCCATAAACTCGGGCGCTTTATATCGGGACTCGATGCTCTATTCGCTCTGCCCCATGCTATTTCAATCCCCAATCCGCATTCCAAAATCCGATATCGACTCTTACTTCGTAATCCAGATGTAGTCCGCAATCTCAAGATCGACCTCACTGCCCACCGGAGTCAGGTAAACGGTCCGAAAGTCTGCCGCCGTGTGTTGATAGGCACGGTCGGGGATGCCGTATTTGAACTGGATATGGCCGTTTCCGGCCAGAACGACCATGGTCCCGCTGTTCAGGTTTTTAGCGATCCGTTCCGCCATGATATCCTCCCAGACAACCTGGGCCGCATAAAAATCTTCAAACCGGACATCTCCCCTGAAGTGCTGACGGTGGCCGTCGAATACTTTCTGAATATACTCCCGGTGGGCTGCATAGGAAAGATTAATGTTCTCCGGCAGCAGTTTCTTTTCCTCCACGCTCAAATTCTCAATGCCGCCAACCGGAATCTTCTTCGTCACATAGCCGGGGATGTTTAATGCCACGAGGCGAATGTTGTTATCCCGAATGTAATTCAAAATATCGCGATACAACCCGAAATCGTAGCGCCAGTTCGCATACCAGTGGGTTTTGCGCAAAAAGGTTGCTTCATCCAAGCTACCGGCCGTCCACTGATCGAGGACATTCTGATAGGTAAAATCAAACATTTCCATTCCGACCGCCAGGTTCGGAACAGCGGCATGTGCGGCCTGAATGATCTGAAGTTGAATTTCATGGTGAGCTTTGTTGGTGTGTTGTTCGCCGGCATAAATGATTTGACATTGCGTTAAATCCCGAAAAACATCTTCAATCGCAAGTGGTTTGCCGGATTTGGAGGAAATAATGGTATTCTCTGCGAAGGTTTTTGACGAATCATCGACCTTCGGCATTTTTCTCGGTGTCACACTGCAGCCCCAAACAAAGAAGGTGAGAAACAGACCGGCTGAAAAAAATACCAGCCACTGAAGTTGGAATCCTGCTTTAGAGATCGGTCTGATAGGTTTCATATCTTGATTTTTTGCCCCGGTCAGCATAGAATTTAATTATTGCAATATAATACCAAAGTTTGGTGGTTGCAAAAAAATTGCTCGAATTTCAGCACAGCCTGCAGGCAGTGCCGTCAATTGCAAATTTATAACAGTCATGCCAACCGATAAAAGCCCCGTATTCAGAAAAGCCATTATCCCCTGGTATCACTCCAAACTGGTCTATGGAGCGATGATTACCTTTATGCTGCTGGTATTGCTTTTCGGCCTGGCTGGAATTTCGGTGGCCCGGGAAAATCTGCAGTTTAATGACTATATCTGGGTGCCGATTGTTCTGGTTGTGCTGAGCGGGGGTATTATCCTTTTTAACATTATTCGCTTAATCAGACGGCACACATCCTCCCGGTGATGTCCTATCCAAAGAGGTGAAAATTAAAAAATTACGTCGCTAGAATCGGGTACATCAGCTCGATGAAATGGTGCAGAATACGGGCGGTGGCCCCCCACACCTCAACATCCTCGAATGGATATCTGAGCTCCTGGATATCCGGGATGCGATTGTGGAAGCCTCTCTCAATGTGGGTTTGCACCAGGTCCTGCAAAGGGATTTCCAGGATCCGTGATATCTCGATAGGGTCGTGGTGCAGGGGTCCGATGCCGTTCCACAAGCCGGCAAAAACTTCGATATCCCGGTGGTTGATGGTTTGGAAATGCCCGATGGAGCCAAGCAGCCGCACCTGATCGCGACGAATGTTCACCTCTTCTTCCAATTCACGGAAGGCGCCATCCAGGGGGCTGGCGTCAGCCGAGTCGAGATGTCCGCCCGGCAGGGCGACCTGGTTGCTCCAGGCGTAACCCTGGCTGGCCGCTTTCTGGATAGCCAGAATATGGGGGTTTTCGGGATTGAATACGAGCAGAAAAACACAGGCCGGTTTATAGGATCCGGTTTCAGGAGCTGGGGGTGCGTCGTTTTCCCGGATAACGGCCTGTAGATCGGCAAATCCAATGGGACGGAATTCAGGTTGTTTAAGGTGCAGAGTCGGTTTCATTCGAGACAAACTACTATACCGGTGCGGTCACTGTCCAGTATTTCCATTCATGACATTCTTTAACATTCTTTTCATTAGGTCAGGCTGTATATATCCGGGCTGATGTCCGATCGGCTTTCCATCTTCGGCGATAAACCAGTTGTCGGGAAGGGCCCTGATCCTGAAAAGCCGTGAGGCCTCCTGCTCTTTATCCGTATTGACTTTTATCGGAATGAAATTTTTGTTGATGTAGGCAACCACCGCCGGATCTTTAAAGGTTTTGTTCTCCATGATTCTGCAAGCGCCACACCAGTTCGCATAGAAATGGAGATAAATTTTCTTATTTTCAGTTTTGCCGCGAGCGATGCCGTCTTCAAGACCGTGCCAGTTTATTTCTTTAGCCGATACCGGAAAATGAAAAATTCCCGGCAGCCAGCCGGCCAATATCAAAAACCAAATTCCAACCCATCTTAAATTCAACAATGGACTCTCCTGTCACCCCGTCGATAAAAATGCATCTAACCAAAATTCTAGCATTTATCGCTTTGAATTGCAAATTTTCGCAATCCAACAGAATTCAAAATAGCACCAATTAACTATGAGTTCAGCCGGTTCAAAAACAAGGGTCACAAGATTAAATTGGCTTGGATTTAAACCATATTAATCGAAAAAATCTAGCTGCGATTATTGACTTCGCAGAAATTTTGGGTCATTGATTCGCCCAGTTCCTTGGAGCGGTTGGTGGCTGCTTCAACGGCGTTGATCAGGGTAGTCCGCAGGCCCCCGCTTTCAAGGGTTGCCAATCCGGCAATCGCCGTGCCGCCTGGCGAGGTCACCTTATCCTTCAGCTGTCCGGGGTGCTCCTGAGTTTCGATTAACAGTTTGGCTGCCCCCAGAACGGTTTGAGCCGCCAGAAAAAGGGATTCCTGCCGGGAGAGGCCCATTTTTACGCCGGCATCGGCCAGCGCATCCACAATCAGGAAAATGTAGGCCGGTCCGCTGCCGCTCAATCCCGTGATGGCATCCATCAAATAGTTTTCTTCTAAGAAAATGCTCTTTCCTATGGAGTTGAAAATCTCCATAGCCAGTTCGACATCCTCTTTGGTGGCGTGTTCCCCGGCAGCGATGGCGGTTGCAGCCTCTTTGACGGCGGCGGCGATATTGGGCATGACGCGGATCAGGCGCATGTTCTTTTCGACACAGGATTCCATGGCCGCCAGCGGCACACCGGCGGCGATGGAGATAACCAGTTTGGACATGTCCAGTTTCGGCCCGGTTTCGATCAAGACGGATGCCATGAGTTGCGGCTTGACCGCATAAATAACAATATCGGCTTCGGAGACGGCTTTCAGATTGTTGGCAGTGGTGCGGACTTTGTACCTGGATTTAATCTCGTTGAGCTTGTCCTTACGGACATCCGAACAGATAATGTTCCTGGGCTTGGAGGATCCGGAGACAATTAATCCGCTGACCAGCGCATCTCCCATGTTCCCCGTGCCGATAATAGCGATCACTTTGTCGTTCAGCATAATACAAGATCCCTTATAGGTGGTTATCAACAATGAAATGAAACGATACTGATAGGATTTCACCCGATAGAAGTCAAGCAATAAATAAAACCCCGAAAAGATTGAACGTCCAACGTCGAACTTCCAACATCGAACATCCAATATGGATATCGCTGCGCTCTTGCAATCTTATCAAACGAACGAACCATAAAATTTTAAATAGGGAAATTGCTGTAGCAACTTTGGCTACGATTGCGGTCCGTTTTATAAAACAAATGAAAAAAGCCGTAAAACCTCAAAATAGTCTTGCGATTCGAATAATACGGCGTGGGATCCTTTCAGCACGGCTCCCGGAAAAAACGATGCCTTGCGGGCGATGGCATGCTCCTTGTATTTAATCTCCGCCGTAAACTTACCGGGCAGCGTCAGGTTGCATCTGGAGACATCTTCCTGTAAGGCGCGCTGCACACCGGCACTGATTTTTTCCAGAGCAAGATGCGGGTGGAGATTGATGCAGGCATTCCCAATCCCGCGCTTGACCGCCAGACTTCCAATCCCGGGTATCAGCTGCCCAGCCTCCTCGCATATGCCTTCATCACCAGATACGAAGACTAGGGGAACACCGACGAACGCGGCAGCGTATGCGTGAATTTGCAGCTCCGAGGCTTCCCTGCCGTTGATGCTGACACGGGCAATCTTGCCCGAGTTGGTGTGCGCCAGCGGATTCGCGTTGGATCCGGCACGGGAATGGTAGCCAATCATCAACAGGGCGGTAAAACTGTCATCCAGTTCCTGAACCATTGAAAACGGGTGTCCGCTCCAGCCCCGGATGAGACGCGTCTGTTTCGGCAATCGGGACGCAATCAGGTTGCGACCGGATGCATGGGCGTCCTTAATCCAAATTTCGGTGGCACCAACCTGCATGGCGCCTTCGCATGCGGCAACAACTTCAGCTGTCATTTGCTCACGGAATTCGGCATAATCCGGCTTTAGCCGGTCTGCCTCATCCCAATGCGTGACGCCGGTCACCCCTTCGATATCGGCGCTGATATAAATCTTCATTCGCAATAACCTTTTGAGCTCGAATCCATAAAATAGTGTATAATTTTAAGCCGGCGAAGCCGGAAATGAAAATTGAAGATTGAAGCATTGTGGAATTCTATAGATCTTACTTATCCTCTCATTAATAAAGATCGAATCAGGATATCGATACTCGAATCCTGCGCAAACATGATTTGATTTCGATAAAGTAGTTACTAAGCTTTTTCCGAGACTACGCTCGGAAAAAGGGGCCCCTGCGGGGCAGCAAAATCGTAAACCGACCAACCACATAAATTTTAGGTGTCAGGTGTCAGGTTTCGGGTGTCAGGAAAGCGGATCGCGAAATCCTGAAACCTGAACACTGAAACCTGAAACCATTTTAGTTCTGACAACATGTTGTCAGAAAAAGCCCGTTAAGGGCCTAAATCTGATTTTTACAAAAAACTATCTTAGGACGTTTTCCACTCAATTGGGGGTAATAATCAAAAAAATCCAAAACGTAATTTCTCCGCTGACAGCGCTGTCAAGCATTCAATGTGGTTAAGATGCTGACCGCGAAGAACGACGTCATCTTTAAATAGGTGGCGGAGAAATTACCGGGGAGGAAAAATGACGTTTGAAACTACTCGTGCTATTCTGGCCTGGTGTACAACCATTAATCTGATCATTCTGCTGGTGTGGTTTGTGTTTTATGCCGTTGCCCGTGATTGGGCCTACCGGCTTCACAGCAAGTGGTTCAAATTGTCTGAGAATCAATTTAATGTGATCCACTACTGCGGCATCGCGCTCTTTAAAATCGGATTCATATTGTTTAACCTGGTACCCTATCTGGCCATGCACATCGTTGGCTGATTGCCGGATATTACCAACAAGCAAAGGATTTAAGTGCCGCCGAGAGGAATATAGCGGGAGGCAAAATGAGAGAGTGGGTCCATCAAGCGATTCAAAAAATCAATTCAGATTTCAACCGATCTTCGGACACCCATCTTATAAAACTGGATTTGCCGGCCGTTGACAGCGTCAGCCTTTACCTGAAAGATGAATCCACTCACCCCACCGGCAGTTTGAAACACAGATTGGCGCGTTCTTTGTTTTTATATGGGTTATGCAATGGGTGGATTGGCGAAAACACGACCATTATAGAAGCGTCATCGGGAAGTACCGCCGTCTCTGAGGCCTACTTTGCCAGATTGTTGAACCTGCCTTTCATTGCTGTGATTCCGAAGGGGACCTCCCAGCAAAAAATTGACAATATTTCATTCTACGGCGGCGAATGCCGATTGGTTGAGCCCAAACAAATCTATTCCGAATCCAAGCGTCTGGCCAGCGAGTTAGGCGGACACTACATGGACCAATTTACCTATGCCGAACAAGTGACGGACTGGCGCGGCAATAATAATATCGCCGATTCGATCTTTTGCCAGATGCAGGCAGAGGCTCATCCGGAACCGTCCTGGATCGTGCTGAGTGCCGGGACCGGCGGCACATCAGCCACCATCGGCCGGTATCTCAGATATAGAGGATATGACACCCAGCTTTGTATCGCCGATCCCGAAAACTCCGTCTTTTATGATTATTTCCAAAGTCGGGATCAGACATTGGAAATCGAAAAATCCTCTTGTGTAGAGGGCATTGGCAGGCCTCGGGTTGAGCCCTCATTTATACCCTCCGTTATTGATCGCGCCATCAAAGTGCCGGACGCCGCATCCTTCGCCACAATTCATTTTCTTGAAAAATTACTGAACAGAAAATGCGGCGGCTCGACTGGGACCAATCTCTATGCCACCTTCCAGATAATTGCCGAACACAATCAACAGGGGCAAGCGGGAAGCGTTGTAACCCTGATCTGTGATTCGGGTGACCGCTACTTGGATACCTACTATAACAAGTCCTGGTTGGACCGAAACGGATTTGACATAGACCCATATTTGCATCAGCTCGATGCCTTTTACGAGAGCGGTGAAATGTCAGCGAGATTGACTTGATTCGACTTTTTCAGCCGGGCATTCGACGACCTCAACCCTTGACCCTGTCGAAATTTAGAGTTAAGGATAATTGCAATTTCGGCGCTGGATGGTAGAGACGTTTGTATACGCTAAAAGATAGAGCAATGTCGCTTTAGGGGAGTATCATATGGGCTTTGACAGGAACAGGGACCCGGGAGACAAGCGGCCGACCTGGGATGAATACTTTGTTGAAATGGCCGATGCGGTTTCGAAGAGAGCCACCTGTGACCGGGGCAAAAGCGGCTGTGTTATTGTGCGGGACAAACAATTGCTGGTATCCGGATATGTTGGCTCCCCGATGGGGTTTCCCCATTGCGATGAAGTCGGTCACCAGATGAAAAAGGTCACCCACGAAGACGGCACCACTACGGATCATTGCATGCGAACCATTCATGCCGAGCAAAATGCGATCTGCCAGGCCGCCAAACTCGGCATATCCATCAACGGTGCCACAATTTATACCCGCATGACACCCTGCCGGACATGCGCCATGCTGATTATCAACTGTGGCATCAAGCGCGTCGTCTGCGAGCGCAAGTACCATGCCGGACAGGAGTCGGAAGAAATGTTCAGGACGGCCGGTGTTCAACTCGACTACCAGTACGATGAACTGCAAGAGTATGCCTGAGATTGGATTTAAGAGGTGATGACCGATAATAAATTTAAGATCTTGATTGAAGTGGTGCCGCCGGCCGGTCCCGATGCCGCGTTGCTGCTCGATGCATTGAAACCGTTGATCGGTCTATCCTTCGAGGCCTTCAGCATCGCCACCAATCCCGTCGCCAAACCACGCATGAGTGCCATGGCACTGTGTAAGCTGCTGCAGCAAAAAACCGGAAAGCCGGCAATCCTGCACTGCACCACCCGCGACCACAACCGCCTGAGCCTTCAGGGTATGCTTTGGGGGGCACGTGCCCTGGGGATCGAGACCGTATTGATTACCTCCGGCGACTTCGTCGCCTTAGGCGATCGATCGCACACCACCACCGTGCGTGATCTGGATGTATTCGATTTGGTCGGCATGGCATGCGAGACCAAGCTGCGCACCGGTGTTGCATTCGACCCGCATCCGGAATCAAATGGGTTGGAAGCGGCTGTCCGCAGGCTGGAGCGCAAGATTGATGCCGGAGCCCAATTTGCAGTAACTCAACCGATATACGATGAGGGGGGTTGCGATCAGTTATACGAAGCTACGCGGCACATCGAGATACCGATCATCCTCGGGATACTGCCGCTTCGGACAGCGCGCCACGCCGAGTTTCTGCACAACAAAGTCGCCGGCATTGCCGTGCCGGAGCAAGTTCGCCAACGGATGCAGCGTGCCGTTGATCCGGTTGCGGAAGGTGCGGCCAATGCCGGCGAGATGCTGGCAATTGCACGCGAGCGATTTGCCGGTGCCTGTCTGATGCCGCCTTTCGATCATTATGAGGTATTGTTTGATATCCTAAATTAGGATGCCTTCAAATTCTGCATGAAGGCCAGATCCTGCTGACTCCGGTCAGCCATGCGGGCTTCAACCTTCGCCTTATCCAGCCCCATCAAAATCTTATAGGCATTGTATTTTGTCTTGCAGAAGTAGATGTCAAATGGATCCTGCCGGTTGTCTTCGCGGTAAATCCGAATGCCGGGAACTTCATCCTGCTGGATATACTCATTTTCGGCATTGATCAGCAAGGGCTCCACGTCCTTTTTATTAAGCCAGGGAATACAGGCGCCTTCCATGCCCAGGAGCGGATCCATAATGGATCGGAGTTTTTCGGTTACGCCGCCCACCGCCAGAATGATCGAGCCGGTTAAGGAGCCCGTTACGCCAAAGCGTTGGTTTACAGGTTGTTTGATGAAATCCGATATAAGGGCGATATCCATCGCCACGGAGGCACTATCTCCTTCTACGCCTCCATGGGCTTGAATATATTCCACATACATCTCATATCCGACATACGGAGCACCGATATTGGTCAGAACTTTTTTAATGGAGGCCCGGACGTTTTGTGCGGCAGCCTTGGCAATATCACCAATTTTCCCGGGGGCGACAACGGTGTCGGCATTGCCGACATTGATCTGGCAGTGAATCGGCAGCGGCTGTCCGTGCATTTGTCCGCTGGACTTCGAATGGATAACCGCCAGGCCGACGACATACCCGATGGAATCGGTCATGGAGCTGATATATTTTTTTAAATATTTTTTGTGCTCACCAATTTCCTTTGAAAAGCCGCCCTCCAGACTGAGATGCTCCTGCAGGGCATTGCGCACGTGCACCGGTTCAACCAGCTGTGCATTGTCCATCACCGCCTCGAACTCGGCAGATTTGATAATCCCGTTGATGGGCCGTAGGATACTGCTCAATTTTCCATCCGATGCCCGGCAGCGGAGCTCCTTGGCAATTTCCAGTACGGCGGCCTTGGAAAATTCCCGCGCGGTAAGCTTGAACCCCTGGGGCAACCGCCGGCCGTAAATGTGCTCGCTGCGTTTTTTGACGCTCTCGTACCCCTCCCTCTCGATCACTTCTCCCCAGGCGTCGTGAAATTCATCTGCTAGATTGTCGACCTCCTGTTTGACATACTGGGCAATCTGTTTGACGTTTTCAGGGGTTTCGGGCACGGCACTTTCCATCTGGATGATTTCGCCTTTGTCTTCGATTCGGCTCAGAAAAGCGCCGTCCCCCTCTTCCTGCAGATACTGCAGGGTATCATGGTTGCAGCAGGCAACGATGATGTTGTCGGCTTTCAGATGGTTTTCCGATCGATCCGCTGCGCCGCTGCCGGTACTGCGGCCGCCCTCGAGGATGTACTCCTTGTTCTGCATAATCTCCAGCAAATCAGCCATGTAACCCACTTTAATCAAGGTCTTCAATTCGTCGATATAGATAATCGGCGACTTGGCGTGGGCTCCCAGATAGGCCCGCTTGTGGCAGGGAGTGTGAAGATTGCCAGATTGATAGGGATCGTGACGAAAACCGCCTTTCATATTCCGGGCACTGGGCTCGGACACCCGCGCCATCAGATCTTTGTCCTTGCGGGGATCGTACAAAATTTCCGGCACCAGATCCTGCAGGTGCTTGACATCGTTTTGATTGCCGGCATGGGTTTCACGCTGAATTTTTTCCTGGGCCCGGTGATTGTTCTCCTGCATGTACATGAAGATGGACCCCATTCCGGTCAGACCGGCAGCGATAAACGCCGGCGGAAAGAAGAAACCCGCTCCAACGCTCAGGAACGTGGCCGTAACCAGCGCGACTTTGACTCTCCGGGCCGATTGTATCTGATCCGTTAAATTAAATTCATCCAGGTTGTTTCTGGCAACCTCGATGGCCGCCCGAATATCCGATAACACGCTATCGGCCCTGGCCGGAGTCTCATAGGCAAAACGAATATGATTGCGGTCTTTTCCCGGATAGGCCACAACGGAATGTTTGGGCCTCAAATAATCGCCAATGGATTTTTCCAGAACCTCTTTAAACATGTTGGCCAGCATCGATTTTCCGGTTCCCGGGCGGCCAACCATCAGGATGTGACCTTTATTCTGGGCAATTTTCCGAATCGCCCGTTTGGCACGGTCCTGGAAGATGACGCATTCGATAGGGTCCAGGGGAAGGTTTATCTGTGACGTATCGCGGAAACTACCGAGGTTGGTTTCCAGATTTGCAGGATAGTCCAGCAACTCCTTGATCCATAGGTAGTCATTTTCTTTATAGTCATTATCCATTGTTGTATCCATTGATGGAATCCAGGACGTAGTACTGCCCGGTTTCTGTTGCAAATCCGTGCTTCGCGACTGAATCGTAAACCCGTGGCAGATTCTTGCGCAGCGGTTCAAGCGCTCGCAAATCATGTAGTACCGAGATGTGGGTGTACATGCGATCGTTATGCCCGTCTGTCGCCAGCAAATAATTCAGTGATATTCCAATTTGCAGGTAATTCAGGATCGGTTTGATCAGGTTCCGATGGTTGGACCTGAGGTTGTGAGTCTTGAGAACATCCTGATAGATGGTCGGGAGCGGAGACTTGGAATAATCGATTTCCAGTTTTTTGTTGAAGAACAGCTTGACCGGATTTGCCTGGCCGCTGGTGCACAGCTCAAAGGCCTCGCTCAAACCTGGATTGGCCTTCAGGGAGTGTTCAAGCAGCAGCATGTGCTTGAGCAGATGCATGTTGACGATGTAAAAGTCGACTTTGTTTTGACGGGTCAGAACGCAGGCTTTTTGAATACCGCCGCTGTTGTAGATGCAGAGTCGGTATACTTCCGATGGATCATATGACTTGAAATCATATCCGCGCAACTCGTACAGGCCATCATCGACATAGGCCTTGTTGAGAATAACGCCGACATCTTTGGTTATATGGTTATTGAGATATTTGATCTTTTCCTCGATGCTGCCCTGCAGTTTCAAATAAGAATAGTTGCCGCCCACATCTTCGCAGATGCCGACAATTTGAAAAATATTGTGCGGATCCAGACTGGCCAATCTTTTGGTTACCGAATCGTATGACTTGAGCTGGTCGTATATGTGGTTTAAATGTGCATTGAATTCAGGGTCATTCATGGCCGGAAGGCGCAACTTGTACCGCGAAACAACCACTTCCGGTGCGAAGGGCCCGCCTCTCTTGCGTCGCTTGAATGACGCGGGCAGCATTCGATAAATCGATCTGCGAATTTTATCCAGTTTACTCTGCCGGTAATGAATTTCACCGCCGATTAATTTCTTTTTGACCTCTATCGAATTCGGATTCAGCAGATACCGGCCGAGAGCGGATATATTATACTCCCTGACCAGATCATCCACCGATTCCTCAAACACCCCGGTCAGATCCAAATCAGAAGGGGGACATTCGGAAATAATCCATATCAATTTACGATGCAATGCTACATTGGGGTCGCAAGTATTTGGCAAGGCCGATCTTCCTTTGTGTCCGATTTGAGATTAGCTTCGGAACTGCCCAAAAGTCGTATCAAAGTATTGAGATCATCATATTATGACGACAGTCCCGATCGTGTCGTTTGAATGTTTGGGAAGTGCGCGCGCATGGCGGTTCGAAAAACCGTATCCGCCCTCTCCAACCAACTGTTTGGGCATATCTGAATCTATATCGGTAATTTTATAATATTCTTGAAAAAAGGTCCAGTTATACCGGTTTTCGGATAGGGTTTCGGTTTGATTCGGCGATCAATGGAGTAGCTGTTTTAATTTGAAAAACCATTGCAGTCTGTGGTAGGAAAGAATCCGAAACGGACTGATTTGGATTTTTAGCGACCGATTTTCGAAAAATGGCTGAAATTACACCTTTTAGAGCGTGGAGATACAATTCAGCGTTGATGAAAAATATCGGCGAGCTGACCTCGCCGCTATTTGACGTAGCGTCCGAAAAGCAGAAAGCCATTTTGTACGATAATCCACACAACAGCATCCACCTTTCGATTCCATCCGGAGCATGCCCGTCCGAAAATGCCGCCCGGACATTGATAAAATGGCGCGAGACGGGATGTCTCCAGCGCGATTCCAAATCCGCAGTCTATGTGTATTATCAGTTTTTTAACCTGCCGGGTGATCCCAACCCATATTGCCGCAAAGGATTCATATGCAAGATCCGCATCCATGACTGGAATGAAAATGTAATTCTACGGCATGAGAACACCATGCCGCGATCGGTCAATGAACAGGTTAAATTGCTGGCCGCAATCCGCTTGAACGTCAGTCCAACCCATGGACTGTATACCGACGAGTCCTTCGAGCTTGAAGATTTAATGGATCAGAGCATGCGGCAGCCCATCTGTAAAATTGAAAACTATCAGGGCACATGCGATGCACTAAGTGTCATCCACGACCCCCGGATAATTGATCGTTTTGTATCCGTGATGGCCGCCAAGCAGGTAATCCTGGCAGACGGACACCACCGCTATGCAGGTTCGCTGGCATACATGAAACAGCAGGCCAGGGCCAATCCGACCCACAATGGCCTGGAGCGCTACAATTACCATTTAATCTGGCTGACCAACACTGAAGCGCAAGATTTGAAGATTCTGCCGACCCATCGTTTAATAAAGAATTTGAGGCATTTTGATGAAGATGCCATCGTTGAGATGCTCGACCGGTATTTCATTGTCAAGCCGGTTCAAAATCCTGACCACATGCAGGAAATCATTGCCGGCAAAAAGTGGACTTTCGGACTTATTTTCAAGGACAATGCCTTTCAAATCAGTTTAAAGCCCGATGTTCACCACGGGATGAGATGGAATTTCCCGGCCAAGATCAAGTCTCTGGATCTTACGATACTGCACTACTTTGTGATTCAGGAAATGCTGGGAATCGATGGCAAGGATCAAAGTAATTCGCAATCAATCGAATACGAAAGAAGTTTCGCTGCCTGCTTGAACAAAGTGCTCCAGGGGAATTGCCAGTTAGCCTTGATTACCAATGAAGTGTCGATTGCTGATGTGAAAGCGGTATGCGGCAGCGGGTGCACCCTGCCCCAGAAATCTACTTTTTTTTGGCCCAAAGTGGTCTGCGGTTTTGTTTTCAGTTCACTCTAATTGCCTTCATCTGTCGCCGGAATAACTGAAACGAATAAAAAGGCACGACCGCTGCCGGGAAATTTAGGCTGTCGGTTTACTTCCGCAAAGATACCGGCGACTGATGAAAGGCGTTAGTGAGGTCATGCAATGAAACATTTGCCTTTACTGATCAGCATAGGGATCGTCTTGCTGATTCCGCCGGCTGCGGCCATCACACCCGAAAAGGCTCGAAAAGAGTTGGCTCAGGAAAACATCCCCTACACAGCCGAAGCCATGTTAAACGAAATTGAGAAAGGCAATACCGAAATCGTTGGCTGGTTTCTGGCTATTGGAATGGATGTCAACGCCAGAAATGAATTCGGAGAAACCGGTTTGATGTTGGCCGCCGAGCATGGCAACCTTGAGATTGCCAGGCTGCTGTTGAATCGCCATGCCGATGTCAATGCAAAAGATCTGGCTTTGAGAACCGCTCTGATGAACGCAGCCCGCAACGGGCGGCTGAAGGTTGTACGCTTGCTGTTGGCCAGCGGGGCTTCGGTAAACGAAGTCTCCCAGTGGAAAAACACCGCCCTGCATGAAGCGTGCATGAACGGGCATTTTGCAACGGTCCGGGAATTGCTGAACGCCCGCGCCGCGATATCTATTTTCAACAATGCCGGCCACTCTGCTCTCATCGAATCGGTCATCGAAGGCCGGGAAAGTATTGTACGGCTTTTGATTTCAGAAGGAGCAGATGTCAATGGCAGGGATTTAAGCGGTTTCTCAATTGGGGAAACACCGCTGATCGTGGCGGCCGCAAAGGGCGAGGTCAGTATCGCGGCGCTGTTGATTGCCAAAGGCGCCCGAGTAAATTTGAAAACCAAAGATGGTCAAACTGCCCTGATCTACGCCGCCAGGTCTCCCGAAGACCGCAGCGAGATTGCCAGACTATTGATCGATAATGGGGCCGATATAAATGCCAAAGACAAAATGGAGATGACGGCCCTGGCCTACGCCCTGAAAAAACGTGACCTGGCCCTTTTCCGAATCCTGATGGAGGCGGGGGCGAAGGAATGAGGCGATTTTGGATTTTAGCCTCCGGCCCGGAGGTTCCTTATGGGCCTACGCTCCGGAGGAATTGCGGATTTTGGATTGCGAAAACAAGAGAAGGTGAGAAGGTCAGAAGTTCGGAAGACCGGGGGTTATCCAAGTGTCGCAGCAAGAACGTTATATTCGATATTACAAGATAGAGTGCTTCGATTTTGGAGTGCGGAATTAAACTTATGATAAAACGCGAAGCGAAATATAATTAATCCGCGGATGCCCATCTCACGCAATGCTTTGGCTCTCTAAAAATAAATGACAACCAGGCAGTTAATCTATTTTCGGGCGGATTAATTGGCGATCACCTGCGAGTCCTCGAGCTTGATTTCCAGCTGGGCCAGATCGACTTCGCAAATATGCATGGCCTCGGCTTCCGGGGTGGCGACCAAAACCAGATCCGGCTCTTCGGCCATACCAATGCCCATTTTCAGGCAGACTTTGTCCGCCAGCCTCACCAGTACCAGTAGCAGGTCTTTGGTATTGAATTCCTCGCGATGGTGATCCCGTACAATCCTGCTGTATTTCTCCGGAAGATTCCAGTGCACCATTAATTCGTATCCGTGGCTGCAGTGCAGGCTGCTCATCGCTTCTGCCAGCAACGCATCGGAGGGTTGAACATCGAGGTCGTTCGAATGCTTGAGATCATCAACAACGGTTAAGATGAAAAGTTTACCTACATCATGCAGCAATCCGGCAAAAAAAGCCTCGTGCGCCATGCCCTGCAGACCGCATTTTTTGGCGAGCCAGTTTGATCCGATTGCACAGGCGACCGAATGCCGCCAGAGGGCGCGCATAATGCCATGCACGAAAGGATCTTTTGAGCGGAAGTTATTTTCGTGCGTCACCAGCATCACAATGTTGGAAACCTCGTTGATCCCCAGGCGTAAAATCGCGTTGTGAACGGTGGCGACCTGATTCAGTCCTTTGTAGAAGGATGAGTTGGATACACTTAATACTTTGGCCGTCAGCGATTGATCACTGACAATCAGCCTCTCAATCAGACGAATGTCCGGCTCATCTTTGGCAATCTCCCGCTGAATTTTCAATGCTGTGGCATTAAAAACCGGAAGCCGGGCATTGCTCGATGCCAATTGCTGGTCGACGATTTCGATAAAAGAGCCTTGCTGCTCCATAATTATCCTTCCAGTAGACGCCATAGCTCCGACAGCGGTCTGGGTTTTTGCAGCCGGGGCAGGCAGCGGATTAATTCGTCAAGGGTTGTAGCGCCGGCGGCGGCCTTGACAATGCCATCCTCCAGCAGCGTTACCAGGCCGGTTGAATCAATGCTGATCCGTCGGATCTCCTGGCTGGGTTTTTGTTCGATGATGGCATTGCGAACCTGTTCGTTCAATATCAACAGTTCAAATATCCCCACCCGTCCGCTGTACCCCGTATACTGGCAGCGGCTACATCCCTGTCCTTTGCGAAACGCTGCCCCTTTGATGTCTTCGAGCGTGTAACCGAGGCGCTGCAGGTCGAAAGGACTCGGTTTGTAATCCGAAGCGCAGGCCGGACAAATTTTGCGCAATAGCCGCTGGGCCATGACACTGACGACTGTAGAGGAGATTAAAAACGCCTCTATGTTCATGTTCAGCAGACGGACCAGACCGCCAATGCAGTCCTCGGTGTGAAATGTCGTCAATACCTTGTGCCCGGTGAGAGCCGCCTGCACGGCGATTTCAGCCGAAAAATTGTCGCGAATTTCACCGATAACGATGACATCCGGATCCTGGCGCACGATATGGCGCAGGGTCTCCTCGAAAGTCAGGTTGATTAGGGGATTAATGGAACACTGCGCGATACCATCGATAATGTACTCAACCGGCTCTTCGGCGGTGATAATGCTGGTTTCGGGATTATTGATATGATTGATGCAGCTGTAGACGGTGGTGGTCTTGCCCGATCCGGTAGGCCCGGTGATCAGAATGACACCGCTGGGCATATACAGGGCGTCTTCCCTGAAGCGATTCTCCATTCTGCGGGACAGCCCCACATCTTCAAACTTAATCAGCACTCCCTTGCGGTTTAAAACCCGAAGTACGATTTTTTCACCGTGCACGGTAACGTAAAACGATACCCGCAAATCGACCTGGCCGCCCGGATAATCAAAATAAAATCGCCCCCCCTGGTGACGTCGCTTTTCGGTGATATCGACGTCGCACAGAACCTTGATCCGATTGGTCAGCGCCGGCAGAATGTCTATTTGAAAATCCTGGAACTGGATCAACACGCCATCCTGACGAAAACGGACTCGCATATGCGCCTTCATGGGTTCGATGTGAATATCGCTGGCGTCCCGTTCGATGGCGGCCAATAGAATGTCATCCAGAAGTTTGATAATGGAATGTTCATCCGAAGGCGATATCTTTTGTCGGGAAGCCCCCGTCAGACATCGTCCTACGGCCCGCTTGATGGAGGAGCGGCGGGCAATACCCGGAATAAATTTATCTCCGAACACCAGTTTGACGGCCTCAAGATCATCGCCATCAAGTGGATCGGCGAAGGCGATCAGGATAACACCGTCTTCCCTATTCACCGGAATAACGTCATATTTCTCGTACCATTTGGAATTGGCTCGATTGAACAGTTCCTGATCGATTTCACTGAACTCGGGTTCCAGATGCGGAAATCCCATTTGCAGCGACAGAACTTCAATCAAGGCATGTTCATCGATTAGTCCAAGCTCCAGCAAAATCTCGCCGAGTTTCCTGGGATTGGGATCTTCGCGCTGAATCTTCAGGGCCCGCTGAACATCTTCAAATGAAATGCAGCCCAACTCAAGAAGCAGATTGCCGATGCACATCGGCATCCGGCTTTCACGTACCGCATCTTTTATCTGGTCATCCTGAACGAAGTCGAGTTCTTTCAGAATCTCCAGCAATGGTCGCGGTGTTTGAATTTTCGAGAGCACCCGCTTGGCATAATCAACCTGCCGGTTGTTTAGTATCTTTTCCCGCAAAAGCAGGTCAACGATTTGACTGTTTCCACCGATATCCTCAGGAAACGGACTGGCATTCGGCTCAATGAATATTTGATCCATGGCGTGTTTACCCTAGCGTGTGGTCTACCTTAAATTTACAAGTTTGATATCGACAGTTTACACTAAAACTTTAGATTCCGAGGAGGGAGAAATGGGCATTGGGATGATAGTCTGGAATGAACGTCGAACATCAAAACGCTCTAAATTCAATATGTCAGCACTTCGGCCAAGCAGGTTTGCTCTATATCAGTTACCGGTTGAAATAATGCGCTTTGCTCCCCGCTAGACGTCTCCGAGTTCCGATTTCGGTGATCTGTCGTCTGACATCTGTCTTCTGTCATCTGACTTCTGCCTGCCGCGGCGACCTGTCCCGTCGTAGCTCGAAGAGCGGAGTCGGAAGCTCGACGTGTCGGGTCGAAGCTGAAAGCGACCTGTTGGGTCGTAGCCGAAGGCGAAGCCTAAAGCCTGAAGAGCGAAGACGGGACCTCTGTCTTCTGACCTCTGTCTTCTGACTTCTGTCCTCTGCCCTCTGTCGTCACGGGCCATCGGGTTCGCGCTGCGGGTTATAGGTCAGCCGCACGGTATTGGATTCGACTGATTTGACGGAAACCAGGTCTCCGGCAGCATAAATTGCATAGCCAAAAAAATCGCCGTTCGGACCCCTGATTTCGTAAATGACTTCCGGATCAATACGAGGGTTGAGTGCCAGTCGGTTGAGAATTTCAGTCAGTTTGTCGACATCCTCGATCAAAACCCAATCCCTGCCGACCTTGATAATATTGTCGTTTTCGATCGGATCAAACACGACGATGCGGGTATTGTAGTAAATAAAGTACTTTTGCCGGCTGTCCACCAGCTGCTCGAGTGTCATCCGGGTTGCTCCGGATGACGGGTCGACCGGCTGACTGTAGGGCGAACAAGTTACGAATAACAATGTCAACACAAGAAAAAGGATTCTGATGGACAGATTCGCTTTCATGGGCGAAGAATTCCCTCCCGTAACATTAACGATGGATCAGCTTCCTGACGACTTGCTTTTTTCCACTTCCCCGGGACTTCTACTTGGCAGCCTGATCGGTTTTACAGGCCGGGCGCCCATTATGCTTTAATCTTTATGGGTCATTTGGAATAGAAATACCGCCATTTGTTCATCTTCGGAGTGCAACACTTTCGTTTTGGCCCGAATATTAAATTCAGAGCCCATCCGGGAATAGAGATTCTTGGGGCTTCTTTTCATCTCGCCGGTTAAAATGACTTTTCCGCCAGGGGCCAAATAATTGTTAAACAGGCTTATCAGGGGGTGCCAATCCTCTTTTTTGTATGTCACCTCGGATGCAACAATGTAATCAACGGCATTCTCCAGTTGTGGACGGTTCCAATCCAGCTCCTGGATGGACATACGCAGGCAGCCATTGACGACCGCATTGGCCCTGGCAAACTCAAGCGCGTCGGCGTTATATTCTGACAGGATAATGTTGTGCCCGAATGCAGCAGCAACGATACTGACAAGTCCAACACCGGCTCCGATTTCAAGAAATGTTTTATTCTGCTCCACCGGCAACCGGGACAGGTAGTCCGCAAGAACCCAGGATGCCGGCCAGATTTTAGCCCAAAAGGGAAATTCAGAATGTACATTCTGGGGATCGATAAATCCGGTCAGCGTCCTGGGCAGCAGCACCTCGAATTTGCGCCCGTTAATTGCCAGTTCATTGGCGGCGGTTTCGTATTTTTGGTGGAATGACGCTAAAGAGAACACGCATACACCTCCAAGATTAACCGAATGCCTTCAATTTCCCCGAAACCTTTTAGTCAGCGCTTCCGATACACAAAGGGACAATCATTCAGTGGCACCAACCCTGACGCCTCTGGCGGCAGTCGTTCATGGCAGCCAATAATCAGGAGCCCCCGGGGTTCCAGGTGATCAAAGACGTGCTTCAAGGCCCTTAGTTGTAACTCCTGGCGGCAATAAGTCAAGATATTATTGCGCAAAAAAATAATGGGAAACTTGCGGTCGGGCCGCCTATTCAACAGGTTCTGAATTTCCCAGGTTATGCCCCCTTTTAAATCGGGTTTAACGGCAAACGATCTGCCGCCTTTGCGGCTTTGGAAATAGGCCGTCAGATCCTCTTCCGGAACTTCCCGCAGGCTGCTGCGACTGTAATTGCCTCGGCGGGCCCTATTGAGGTGTTGAGGGTTTCGGTCCGAGGCAAAAATATGGAGGGTCGGCAAGAAATCAAAATGTCGGCTCAAGTGTTCCCAGATAATTTTAAAGGAGTATACCTCCTCGCCGCAGGCGCAGCCAGCTGACCAAATGCAGAGCTCTTGTGGGTTTACAACAACGATATCCGGCAGCCACCGGTTTTCAAGCATCTGCCACATGTGTCGATCCCGAAAAAACCGACTGATCGATACGGTCATCAGCATTTCGCATTCACGGCGGATTTCATCCCGTTGCGCCAATTGATCCAAATAAGAAGATATATGTGGGCATCCGAGTCGCTGCATATGGCGGCGAACGCGTTTCTTCACCCCTTTTCTGACTTTGCGATATCCGTTCCAGGAATAGCCCAGATAATCTAAAAGTAGCCTGAATTGCTCATCATCCATTTATTTTCCATTTAAGTCTTGTATCCCATATCATCGGTCATTATTATAGAGTATTTACGCTGCAGAAAGAAAGGGAGGAAAGCATGTCGGTATCCGAATTTTATGATCTCATCATTATCGGCGGCGGGCCGGGTGGCCTCACCGCCGGGATTTATGCAATGCGGGCTGCTCTGAAAACGGTTTTAATCGAAATGGGTGCTCCCGGCGGCCAGGTCAACAACTCCGATTCGGTCGAAAACTGGCCGGGAGACGAGCATATCGCCGGAGCGGAACTGGCCATGAAGTTTTCCCTACACGCCCAGTCTTACGGGCTGGAAGTGCGTTCAGACGAAGTTCTCGAATTAGAGCCGGGTCTTGAATATCACACCGTAAAACTGGCTGACGGCAGTGAATTGCATTCACATTCGGTGATTCTGGCTACCGGCGGCCACCCGCGTAAACTCGAGATCCCCGGTGAAGACGAGTTATACGGCAAGGGAGTTTCCTATTGCGCCGTCTGCGACGGTTTCTTCTTTCGGGACAAAACTGTGGTTGTCGTCGGTGGTGGAGACACGGCTGCCGAAGAAGCGCTTTACCTGGCAAAGCTGGCCCAAAAAGTTTATCTCGTCCATCGGCGTGACGCTCTGAGAGCCGGGGCGCTGCTCCAACAACGGGTAAAAGCCGATTGCAAAATAGAAATCCTGTGGAATTCGGTTGTGACTTCCATAAATGCCGACGACGAGGGGGTATCGTCGGTCAATCTCCAGGATACCCAAACCGGCGATCAGCGCCAGTTGGACACGAACGGCGTCTTTATCTTTATTGGCTTTAATCCGAATAATAAATTGGTTCCGGCTGGAACCCGCATGAATGCCGATGGATATGTGGTAACCGATGAAAAATGTGAGACCACCAGCCCCGGGATTTACGTGATTGGCGATTTGAGGGAAAAATACGCCAGACAAATTGTACTCTCGGCGGCAGATGGCTGCACCTCCGCCCTGGCAGCCGCGCACTATGTCGAAACCCGCAAGGCTTCCGAAACCTGCGAACTGCCCGAAGAACTGCAAAACTTGGCGTCGTGACATATGACAGCAAAGAATGTCGAATGACGATTGTCGAATGACGAATTAAGGATCGAATCTTTTTTTCAATCTAAAATCTGAAATCGAAACAAACCGCTTTCCAAAATCTAAAATCGCCACCCGTTGTCATCTGCTTTCGGATCTCCGCCCACCACCCTATGCATCACACTCCATGCCCTTAGCTCTCTGTTCTATGCCCTCTGCCCTATGCTCTCTGCTCTCTGCTCTATGCCCTCTGCCCTTTGCTCTCTGCCCTCTGCTCTATGCGCTTGGCCCCTGACACCCGAAATCCGAAACCTTTCTTCCGAATTCCGCATTCCCACCTCCGAATTCATCACCTGTCCTCTGTCTTCTGTCGTCTGACTTCTGCGTGCCGCGGCGAAGCTCGACGTGTCGGGTCGAAGCTGAAAGCGACCTGTGGGGTCGTAGCTCGAATAGCGAAGCCCCAAGCCTGAAGAGCGAAGACGGGTCCTCTGTCGTCTGTTTTCTGTCCTCTGTCTTCTGCTATCTATCATCCGACAGCCGGTCCCAGGCAGCTTTGGCCCGAGCCGTTCCGGAATCCTGCTGGGGATCGCGTCTATTTGATCGGGTTGGCGGTTGAACACCCCGCAACCGGGCAATTCTTTCTTCCAGAGGCGGATGAGTTGAAAACAATCCCATCAGACTTTTGCCGGACAGAGGATTGACAATGAACATGTGGGCTGTCGACGGATTGGCATCCATGGGCAGCCGCCCCGAGTAAGCACCCAGTTTCTCGAGCGCCTTGGCAAGCCCATCGGGGCTCCCGGCGTAACTGGCGCCGGTCGCGTCCGCCAAGTATTCCCGTGAACGGGAGATGGCCATCTGGATTATCATGGCTGCCATGGGCGCAATGATGGACATAACGATCAACCCGATAAATCCGGCACCGCCGCCCTCTTCATCGTGACTGCCGCCGCCGAATATGGCCGACCAGCGTGCCATCGTCGCCAGCAACATAATTGCTCCGGCCATGGTTGCGGCGATGCTACCGATCAGGATATCCCGGTTGTTGACATGGGCCAGCTCGTGAGCCAAAACCCCCATGACTTCGTCGCGATCCATGATTTTCAACAATCCCTCGGTTACCGCCACAACGGCATGCTCGGGATTTCTGCCGGTCGCAAAGGCATTTGGCGCCTCCTGGGGAATAACATACAGCTTCGGCATGGGAAGCCCAGCCTGGGCAGTCAGGCGCTGAACCATTTCATATAGCTCGGGGGCTTGATTGGGCGTCACTTCTTTGGCCCGGTACATCTTCAAGACCAATTTGTCGGAGTACCAATAACTGAAAAAATTCATTCCGGCCGCAAACAGCAAAGCGATGATCATTCCCTGACGGCCGCCCAATAGCTGCCCCACCCAGAGGATCAGGGCTGTCATAACTGCCAATAGAATCGTCGTCCGAATCTGGTTTCCCATAAATCAAATCCTTTCGTTTCCCAGCAATATTCTACTCTACTAACGTACAGTATTCAAAATATAACGCCAATCCCTAAAAATGGCAACCGCCCTGGATAAATCGGAGTCGATAGGTCTGATATGCCGCGTCCGCACGATGCGGCGTCTGCTTTCAGTGACTGAATTCATGTCATTTTAAGCTCTACAAGGATTCGCTCAAATGTCAGCTTCAGCCGAATACTCCATTTTTTTTATAAATGATATTCATTGAATTAAGTAGACTTAGTTGTCATCTGGAATCAGTTACTAAATACGATTTAGCAAATAATTTCAAGTTTTTAGCAGTTTTATATTGACATAATTTTTTATATAATTTACAGCCAATCTAACGATAAATAGAAATATAGTTGGGGAAAAAGGTACAAATTCACACCTTGTATTGAAACGTTGAACTGACCATTAAAGCGCCGTATTTCTGATGAAGAATGCTGAAATACAAATACCCTGGAAAACGCAATTCCTTGAGACTAACCCCCCAGCAGATGAGGCTCAGCTATGGAACGCGCTAAAAATAATTTTCAAGTTATCGATCTAACTACCGACATAGGCGGTATGGACGATAAGACCCGCTATCCTGCCGTAAACATCAAACCTAAACTCCATAAACCTGCAATTCAGAAAAACGCCAGCGTCGTTACGGTAAACCGTCCGGATCTCAGGCTAAAACCGGATATCGGAAGGAAAGTCAAAAAAAACCAGCTGATCAACAAACTGAATTATATCAATTTTCGTGATGGCACGGTTCTCATCAATTTCGAGCATTTGAAATATGACAAGATCGTGACATTGAAAGCGGTCCCCAATCCCTGCGTCGGTGATCTTGTAGACTGCCTGTGGTCGGAGGGACAAAATGTAGGCCCCGTCCTTCAGACGTATCGATTCAGCAGTATTCTCATCAGCAACGGTTCAACGCTAATCAAGATTGAGCCCGAATTAATTCGGGCGGATGATGAGGGAATCAGCCTTCTGCTGCCGGAATTGGGGTATGAAATCAGCAGTCGCAGGGGCAAACGCCACGCCTGTGAGGGCATAAATGTACAACTGATTCAAAACAGTACGGTCTTCTTTGGATCCCTCCAGGACTTTAACGGCTTCTCATTTCGGGTACATCTCAAGGCTGTGCCTCCCCAAACATTTGAGTGGATGAATCCCGAGCATCCGGTAAATGTCATGCTGTCAAACCAGGAGGTTACGTTCTACACCGGTGAGTGCAGGATTATCCGGCATACCAACGGACAGGACAACCGTAGCTATATACTCGAACCGCTCAAGCAGGAAATTCAGCGATTCAGGCACAAAGAATATCGCAGCGAACGGTACGAACTGACACCCTCTCCCAACATCGTTTTTGAGCATCCGTTCACCGGAAAACGAGTTGACCTGAAAGTGGTGGATTTGTCCGGTTCCGGGTTTTCGGTCGAGGAAGATGAGAGCAATTCGGCCCTGCTGCCGGGCCTGATATTGCCCGAGCTGGAACTCAATTTTGCCGGTAGTTTCAGAATCAAATGTAGCGTACAGGTTGTATTTCGCAAAAACATGGCTACGGACAGCGGCAGAAAATGGATCAAATGCGGCCTGGCGCTTCTGGATATGGACATTCAGGACCATTTGAGGCTGATTGCCCTGCTGCACCAGACGAAAAATAAAAACTCGTATATTTGCAACAATATCGATCTTGATGCCCTGTGGGACTTCTTTTTTGAAACCGGTTTTATCTATCCCGATAAGTATGCGGCAATCCAGAAGAATAAAAATCAAATAAAGGAAACCTACGCCAAACTGTACACCCGCACCCCTCAAATCGCCAGACACTTCATCTATCAGGACAAGGGTATCATTTATGGTCATATGGCCATGCTGCGGTTCTATGAAAGTGCCTGGATGATACATCATCACGCGGCCCGCAAGTCATCGCAGAACAAGGCGGGATTGATTGTTCTGGACCAGATCGGCCGCATGGGCAACGACTCTCACCGACTCCGTTCGCTCCATATGGATTACATGATCTGCTATTATCGCCCGGAAAACAAATTCCCCAGCCGGGTGTTCGGCGGCGCTGTAAAAGCCATCAGAGACCCCAAGGGCTGTTCCGTCGACGGTTTTGCTTACTTTCATGTCAGGCGGCCGACGGTATCGTCGCCGGATTTGCCTGAAGGCTGGAAAATAGTTGAAACCAGTGCCGAAGACCTCCGACAATTGTCAGATCTTTATGAACACACTTCGGGCGGATTAATGTTGGATGCCATTGATTTAACACCGGATAAAATTAACTGCGACAGCCTTAGCAAAGACTACCGTGAAGCGGGATTGACTCGGCAGCGGGAGCTCTTCTCACTGACTAAAAATGGACATTTGAAGGCGATTTTCATGGTTAACCATTCGGATGTCGGTTTAAATCTTTCCGATATCACCAGCTGCGTTAAGGTATTTGTAATTGATCCCGATGATCTCGATGCCGATATGCTCAGCGACGCTATAACCAGAGTTGCTGAGATCACAGATAAAACAGATTTTCCGGCGCTTCTCTATCCAGCTGCCTACGCCGATGAGCAGGAAATTGAATATGAAAAGATTTATAACCTCTGGGTCGTCAGCCTGCAGCATACGGACGAGTATTTCCGATACTTAGATCGACTGCTGCGATATGTTTGAGGAAAGCGGCCATATCAA
>JASJCE010000101.1 GCA_030066155.1 Desulfobacterales bacterium
CCTGTCCTGCCGACCGGAGGTGTTGATCGCCGATGAGCCGACGACGGCCCTGGATGTCACCATCCAGGCGCAGATTCTGTCGTTGATTCTGCAAATGAAGGAGAAGACCGGAACGGCCATCATTATCATCACCCATGATCTTGGTGTGGTGGCTGAAACCTGCGATCGGGTGGCGGTGATGTATGCCGGCCTGATCGTCGAGCGCGGTCCGGTGCAGGCTATTTTCGACGAACCGCTGCACCCTTACACCGAGGGGCTCCTGGCGTCCCTTCCCGGCCAGCACGAAACCGGTGATGAGCTGCGAACCATCGACGGATTGGTGCCGGATCTGATTCGTCCGCCCTACGGCTGCCGGTTTCACCCCAGATGTCCGATTGCGGAGAAAGTTTGCCAGGAGAAAGTGCCCGAGTTGCTGGAAAAAACCGGTAGGCGAGCCGTTGCCTGTCATTTTCGGTGATGCTGGGATCTGGATTCTGGATTCTGGATGCTGGATACTTGATGCTCGATGACGGAAGGCTTGAAGGCCGGGATGCTTGGAAGCTGGGAGGCTAAAATCGATTGAGCGGAGCGAATTCCTCCATTCGTCATTCGACAATCGTCATTCGACATTCAAAGTTTCTGGATGCTGGATACTTGATGCTGGATGCTTGATACTCGATGCTCGTTACTCGTTGCTTGTCACTTCTAACCGATGACTGAACACCGATTTCTCGATTATATATGTTCAATCGTAAAATTTAGACGAACCGAAGTTCAAGAATGGCATTGATTGAAGCGTTAAATATAAAGAAATATTTTCCCGCTCATGATGGGCGGCTGGTCAAGGCTGTCGATGATGTCTCTTTTGCTGTTGACGCCGGCGAAACGGTCGGGCTCGTGGGGGAATCCGGTTGCGGCAAATCCACTATTGGCCGTGTCATCATCAATTTACTCCAGCCCACCGACGGCCAGCTGCTGTTTGAGGAACGCAACATTTTTGCGCTGTCCAAATCGAAGCGGCGGGAATTGCGCCGTAAAATGGGGATTGTATTTCAGGACCCGTATTCTTCCCTGAATCCCCGAATGAATGCGCTTCAAATCGTGGGCGAGCCCCTGACGGTTCACCACGGGCTGAAAGGAACCCGATTGAGGGATGAAGTTATCGGTCTGCTGGAGCAGGTCGGTCTCAAGCCTGCCCAGGTAAATCGCTATCCGCATCAGTTTTCGGGAGGTCAGCGGCAACGACTGGGCATTGCGCGGGCATTGGCCCTGGGTCCGAAATTCTTGATATTGGATGAACCGACCAGCGCCCTGGATGTGTCGGTCCAGGCTCAAGTGTTGAATTTAATCAGAAAGCTTCAGGCCGCCAACGCATTGACGTATTTGTTTATTACTCACGATTTAAATGTGGTTCGTCACATTGCCGATCGCGTTATGGTCATGTATCTCGGAAAACTGGTCGAGGAAGGTCGAGCTGACGATATATTCGGAGAGCCGCTGCATCCCTATACCAAAGCGTTGCTGTCAGCCAATCCGAAACTTGATCCTAAATTGAGGGGGGAGCGAACACTATTGGAAGGCGACATTCCGTCGCCGGCAAATCCGCCGCCGGGCTGCAGCTTTCACACCCGCTGCCCCATTGCCGAAGCTGGTTGTCGTGAAATTGAACCCGAACTCAAGCAGCTCGGTGATCGCAAAGTTGCCTGCCACTTGGTTTGATTAGCAAAGGAATCACATTATGGAAGATATAATGGCCAAAAATCTTTCAAATCAACCCGGAACGTCGCTCCTGCGCACTCAGGTCTATGAATATCTGCGCCGGGAGCTCAGGAAGGAAAAGCTGAAACCGGGCATGTCAATCAGTATGAATGATCTGATGCGCAATCTGGGCATCAGCCGGACGCCTCTGAGGGATGCGCTGCTGCAATTGCAGAATGAGGGATTTGTGACCTTTTTGCCGCAGAGGGGAATCCGGATCAATGAGCTGACCCGCAAGGACATTGAAAACATGTACCAAATGCTGGGAGCTTTGGATTCCCGCGTCCTGCTTGCCGTTTTTGACCGGATTGGCAGCCGGGAATTAGATCAGATGAAGCAAATCAATGATGAGATGGGAAAGAATCTGGAAGCTCAGAATTTTCCACGCTACTGGAATTTAAACACCGCCTTTCACAACGTTTATCTGAATCTTTCAAACAACGAGCTCATTTTAAACCACATTAACATTCTGCGTCAGCGTTTGTTCGAATTCGGCAAGAAGGACTGGAGCCTGAGGCGCAAGCATGTGATCCATAAGGAGCATTCGACACTGATAGACCTCATCGAAAAAGGCGACGGTGTTGGGGCAGCCGACTTTATGCGTGATGTACACACAATTTTAGATCTTGATGCAAAAATACATCAATTGTCATAAGGAGTGATTTTCAAAAATGAATCTATCTGAATACGCGCAATACGACGGCTTGGGATTGGCGGAAATTATTCGCGACCGGGAAATAACACCGACGGAAGTCGCCGAGCTGTTCATCAAGGCTGTAGCGAAGATGAATCCGCAAATCAACTCGGTGATTGAAGTCTATGATGATGCTCTGGATATTGCAAAAAAGGCCCTCCCCGGTTCCGGACCGTTTGCCGGCGTTCCCTTTATGAGAAAAGACCTCGGGGCCTCCGAGGGCGGCCGGCTGCAGGAGTTGGGCAGCCGCCTTTTCAAAGGCTATATCCCGGAGAAAGATACCTTTTTAATGACCCGATTTAAGAAGGCTGGGCTTTTGACCCTGGGGCGTTCCACCGTCCCGGAGCTGGGAATTTCCGGTCAGACCGAAACCATCTTGCAGGGTATTACCCGCAACCCCTGGGACCTGGACCGAATGGCCGGCGGGTCCAGCGGCGGCGCGGCCGCCAGTGTCGCCGCCGGTATTGTGCCGGTCGCCCACGCCAGCGACGGGGGCGGGTCCATTCGCATACCGGCTTCCTGCTGCGGACTGGTCGGATTGAATCCCTCCCGGGGACGGATCAGCGGCGGTCCGGACCGGCAGGATTCCATGTTCGGTCTGGCGCGGGAGTTTATCGTCAGCCGCAGTGTAAGGGATACAGCGGCCATGCTGGATGCCGTCCATGGCGCCGAAGTGGGGGATCCCTTTATCATTGTTCAACCGATCCGGTCCTATTTTGAGGAGTTAAAAACACCTGCTGAAAAATTGCGCATCGCATTTACCACCGATGCGTGGGCACCATATCCGGTGGACCCGGAAATTCAGCAGGCCGTCGAAAAAGTCGCCGCTGTCTGTGAAGAAATGGGTCATTCGGTGGAGTCTGATTCGCCGAAGGTGAATTTCGAAAAAGTCAACTCGGTGGTGATGAATGTATTTGGCCTGGCTGATGCAGGCCTGGCTAAAATTGCCGAATCCATGGGGCGGGAGTTGAGTCTGGACTATCTCGAGCCCGGCACCTTGAAAATGATCGAGCGGGCTAAAGAGTTGACTATCGCCGAAGCAATGGATTCCTTCGAGGTGATGCGACAGGTCAGATATATCGTCGGGCTGTTTTTTCGAAAATATGATTTATTGATAACTCCCAGCATGTCCCTGCTGCCCCAGCCGCATGGAATTTTCAGTACAAAACGGGATGATTTGGAGCCCCATGAATTTTGGGAAAATGATTTCAGGATCTTTCAGCACATGGGGCTTTTCAATGTTGCGGGTACCCCATCGGTTTCCCTGCCGCTGGGGCAGAGTAAATCCGGTCTTCCGATAGGGGTGCAGTTTGCGGCGCCTTTCGGCGATGAAGCCGCCTTGATACGCATTGCCGCGGCCTTCGAGGAAACCATGCCGTGGAAGGATAGAATACCGCCGGTGCATGTCGGTAAGTAGGTTTCGGGTGTCAGGTGTCAGGTTTCAGGCAACAGAAATCAGACGTCAGACGACAGAAGTCAGAGAACGAAGGAATTCGGACAGTTGAATTGAAAATAAAACAAATGAACATCCAACGTCCAACGTCGAATATTGTCATCATTCATCTTGATTTTAACAACAAAAATAAAGTACATATTTTTCCGGGGAAGAAATTTTATTAATCCTGCGTTGGATGCAATTGAGGGTATCTCGGTTATCTTTTCTAATCAATTACAGAGGAAAAATATAAGGAAAAATATTATGGACGGATTCTATGGACGGATTCTAAAAATCGATCTTACTCAAAAGACCTTTCAAGTTGATACGGTTGAAAATGCCGTTTACGAAAACTATCTGGGCGGTAAGGGACTGGCATCCTATTTACTGTCCGAACTAAATCCGCCGGGCGTGGATCCGCTGGCTCCGGAAAATGTGTTGATATTCACCAACGGTCCGCTGGGCGGGAGCACGCTCTGGGGATCATGCCGCTATGGAGTATACACCAAGTCGCCTTTGACCGGCTTTTTCTGTGAATCCTATTCCGGCGGCAAAACCCCGGATGCCATCGATGCCACCGGTTTCGATGCTGTTGTGCTGCTGGGGCAGTGTGATGAACCGGCCGTGTTGACCGTTCATCCGGACGGGGTCGAATTTCATGCCGCTGGTGAACTCTGGGGCCAGGAAACTTATGGGGTTGAGGATGCCATCAAAGAGCGTTTCGCGATGGATGCATACCGGAAAAAAGGTGCTCTGGTGATCGGTCCGGCATCCGAAAATCTGGTGCGCTTCGGCTGTATAAAAAATGACCACTGGCGCTCTGCCGGTCGCACGGGAGCCGGAACGGTGATGGGAGCCAAAAAAATCAAGGGTATTCTCTTTACCGGCAATCGCAAGCGGTCCCACGCGGATGAGTCCGGAGTCAAGCAATTTTCCAAAAACTTTATGGCTGAGTTTAAAGATCATGCCGCGGCCAATGCCTATCGAACGTTCGGCACTCCGATGCTGGTTAAAGTGACCAATACGGCCGGTGCTTTTCCCAATCGCTACTGGTCAAAAGGGACCATGGACAACTGGGAAAAAATCAGTGCCGAAGCATTGATTGAAAAAATGGATCCGACCCCCCATGGCTGCGGTAAATGTTTCATGCACTGCGGAAAGCTGGGCACGGTGAAGGAAGGACGGCATGCCGGCCTTAAAATTGAAGGGCCGGAATACGAGACCATCTACGCTTTCGGCGGACTTTGCCTGATAGAGAGCATCGAAGAGATTGCCTATTTAAATGATATCTGCGATCGGCTGGGTATGGATACCATTACGGCCGGAAATTTGTGTGCTTTTACCATCGAAGCGGCACGCCGTGGGAAGGTTGACTACAACGTTGACTACGGTGATGTGGACGCCATCGCGGAATTGCTGGAAATGATCGCCCGCCGGGAGGGAATCGGTGAGATATTGTCCCAGGGGATCAAACACGCCGCCAAGGAATGGGAATTAGAAGATATTGCCGTGCATGTCAAGGGCATGGAGCCGGCCGGCTATGATCCCCGGTCCCTTAAAGGGATGGGTCTGGCCTACGCCACGTCCGACCGCGGCGCCTGCCATCTGCGCGCCACATTTTATAAGCCCGAGCTGGCCGGCATGATCCCGCCCGATCAAATTGAGGGCAAGGCTGAAATGTTCCTGGACTTTGAAGACCGGTTGGCCATTTTCGATACTTTGATTTTATGCCGTTTCTACCGGGATTTTTACCTGTGGGAGGTTCTGGAAGACGTTATTCATAAAGTTACCGGTCTGGATGCGAGTCAGAGCGCACTTAAAGAAAAAGCCCGAGCGATTGCCACCCGGATTCGGCGCTTTAATCTGCGGGAGGGAATGCAGCCCGAAGACGAGCGTCTGCCCAAAGCGCTGCATCAGGCATTGCAGGACACCGGCCAAACCATCACCGAAGACCAGCTCGAGATCATGCTCAGGGAGTACTACCAGCTGCAAGGGTGGGATGAAGCCGGGAAGCCGGCTGCTTAGGTTTCGGGTGTCAGGTTTCAGGTTTCAGCACGGATTTATTGAGGGATTTAGGAATTCAGGAATTTAGGAATTCAAATCTTTAGATGGCCGCAAAAAAGCTCAAAACACGCAAAAATAAGATTTCACAGCAAATAATTTCAATGGGTTATGAGATTGATATTCAATAATTTTGACTTTTTACGAGACCATCATGCTTGATATTCGGAATTTATATCTTGCCGCCTGACCTCCGTTTTCTGACGTCTGTCATCTGTTCTCTGACATCTGTCCTCAGTCTTCTGACATTTGTCCTCTGTCTTCTGAAACCTGAACACTGAACACTGAAACCTTCTTTTTACTGTTCAATGAACGCCTTCAGTTTTCCCAGTCCTTTTTCGATTTCGGGGGTATTGATTCCTGAATAGGCCAGTCGAATGTAATACTGGTCCTCGCCCTCCAGGGGTCGACCGAAGTGCAGGCGGGTACAGAATGACACGCCGGTTTGCTGCAGCACGGTTTTTCGGAAGCTGTCGTAATCGGTCAAACCGGTTTTCTGCATGGCGCCGGTAACATTCGGCCACAGGTAGAAAGTGGCATCCGGGCGAAGGCATTTTATTCCTTCGATATCATTCAAAATGTCAACGGCTTGATCGCGTCTTTCTTTTAGCGTGGCGAGGATTTGTCGGGCTTCGGTCAGATCTCCGGTCAACCCTTCAATGGCGGCATACTGTATAAAGTGATTGGAACAGGATTCATCGTTGACATTGAGCTTAATGATGACATCGATGATTTCTTTGGGTCCGATGGTTGCGCCCAGGCGCCAGCCGGTCATGGCAAACTTTTTGGAGAAGGTGTATAAAATAATACATCGATCGACCATGTCCGGCAGGGAGACCAATGACTTGCTGCGGCCCTGATAGCGAATATCGAAATAGGCCTCATCACAGAGAACCCACAGATCGTGTTTGCGCACTAGCTCGGCTATCTTTTCGAGTTCGGCCATGGAGCATTCGGCACCGGTGGGATTTTGCAGATCGTTCAGCACCAGGAGCCGAGATCGGGGTGTAATCCGGCTTTCTAGCATGTCGGTGTCGATTTCGAAATTTTTCTCGCCTTCGATGAAACCGTATGGCACGGCCTTGCCGCCATGAAATTCAATCTGGGATTCGTAAATCGGGTAACCCGGATTGGGATATAGAACCTCGTCACCCGGATTCATCAGGGACATGAAAAATTTGCTGATGGTCGGTTTTCCGCCCGGCTGGATTGCGATATTTTCCATGGTGTATTTTACGTTGCGCGCCGCACTAACATCTTCGGCTAAAATCTCGCGCAGTTGCGGTATACCGCCATTGGGGCAATACCCGGTTCTACCCTCCTGCATAGCTTTGATCGCGGCAGCCTGGACATTGGCCGGGGTTTTCAGGTTCAAGTCGCCCAGGTGAAACGGGTATACTTTATTGCCCTGGGCCGCGAAAGCGGCGGCCTCGGCAGAGACGGCAAAAGCGGTTTCCGTGCCTAAACGAGCGATGCGATCTGCGAGTTTCATAATTTTTTTCTCCGAAAAAAAATTAGTGAAATAATTGAAAGATGGAATGGTTTATTCGCTATATCGATCGGTAAAAAACTCCTCGGAAATAATCCGGCTAGACCATTTCAGCCCTTAAATATCGGAATTCCCAGTTCATCTGCATTGATGATGCTGGGAGCAGCCTTTGGGGGATCTTCTTCCAGAAACGGCAGGATATCCGGCCGGTTCCAGGCTGGAAAGCCTGATAGAATCCCGGCGACATTGCTGGCTGCCAGAGTGGCCATGCCTTCCCGGGTCCAGCGGGTCGCCGAGGCAATATGCGGTACGATGACCACATTGTCCAGATCAACCAGTCCCGGTTTCATGTCCGGCTCATCTTCGTATACATCTAGACCGGCTCGAAAGTTCGGGTTTTTTTGGCAGTGGGCCACCAACGCCGCCTCATCCACCACGGGTCCCCGGCTGGTGTTTACGAATACGGCATTCGCTTTCATCAGATTCAGCCGTTCGGCATTGATCAAATGGTGGGTGGACTCATCCAGGACAGTATGGACACTGACACAATCGGCCTGCTGCAATACGTCCTCGACGGTGTCGGCCCGTCTGCATATTACCGGCTCCTCGCCCCTGGATTTGAGAAAATCCGCATAGGCGGCAATATAGTCCTCAAGTTCCGGATTGGGATAAAGGTCGTAGTATATCAAGTTCATTTTGTGGCCTTCAACCATCATGCGGCCGTACGTCGCACCGATACGGCCGGCGCCGATGATGCCCACGGTCTTGCGCCACAAAAGCTCTCCCAGGAAAAGGGTCATCAGCCAGCCCTTGTACTTTCCGGCCCGCAAAAATCGCTCGGCTTCGCCGGTGCGGCGGGCGGCGGCAAAGGTTAGCGCCACCGCCATCTGGGCCGTTGTCTCCGTTAACACCCCCGGCGTGTTGCCAACAGGGATTCCGTGTTTGGTGGCGGCAGCCACATCAACATTGTTGTACCCTACGGCCACATTACTGTACGCCGTGCCGCCGGCTGACTTGAGTGCAGCAAAAAGCGCATCACCCCAATTTTCCGTCAGCTGCCCCAGCGCGGCATCGCATTGGGATCCGATGGCAGCCTTGATTTCATCAACTTCCAAAACATCCGTGGCGGTACAGACTTCTACTCTGCAATCGGCCTGAATTAATCGTTCCAGCCAGAGCGAACCGGGCAGCTCTTTGGTAACGATAATCCGTTTGGTGCCGGACGGATTTTGCGTTTCCCATTTTTTGGGGGCCATGACAAATTCCTCCTTGAATCTATCGGAATTCAAATCCGCTGATATCGGAACGTATTTTTAACAAACGTTACAGCCGGAAGTAATTGTTGATTAAAGGCTGCAGTTGATATTGTCAATAATTTTTTAATATACTTATGAATAACTCAAAATTAATTTGCCTTTTTGTTGACATGCGCAATTAATCACCAGATTGTTTGAATTTGGGAATAAGCTAGCATTTTATTGTCCTTAGAAACAATTTGGGCACCATGCGATAATGCAGTTGCGATAATAATGCGATCGGCAGGGTCCGGGTGAAACGGATCCGGCAAATTTACAGATTTTACGGCAATCGAATTTGTTACCGGCACGAATTGAATAAATGGCAGGCTTTCAGATTTAGCGATCCAATCGGCTACATCAAGGGCAAGGCTCAATCTATTTTCTTTGACCAATAGTGCAAGTTCCCATGCACTAATCGATGATATTAATAGGTGTTCTTTTTGAACGGCATTGTTAATTGCCTTTTCGGCCCTTTTAGATAGGAATTCAGGATTACTGATGAACCAAACCCACGCATGCGTATCAAGTACAATCATTTCAGGATTTCCCAATCTTCTAACCCGACCGGTTCTGTCGGGTCCTCATATTTAATGACCGTATTGCGAAGCGCTTTCAACGCTTCTTCGGGATTCTCTTTATAAGGTATTATTTTTAAAACCGGTTTGCCTCGATCACTGATAATTAATTCTTTCCCGGTTTTTTCGATTTCGCGAAAATATTGTAATGCACGCGGTTTAAATTGAGATTTTGAAATCATTTTTTCCATTTTGGCTCCCTTTAGTTATCTGCCAATCACTTTATGACCAGGTCATAATACCATGGTCATCTTATCAGTCAAGCAAAAAAAACAATGGAATAAAGACATCATCAGCATTAAAATTGTCAAAATTATTGAGATTCTCTGCAAGATGTGATTTTTAGACGATGAACGATTGCAGCGCAAATCCGATGAGGAATATATCAAATGGCCCTTCCTATCGAAAGCTTTTCAGATGAATTTGATCCTTCATTTAAGGTCTACCATGACTTAATGGCCAAGAAGGTCAGAGATATCCTGCTGGTGTCAACTCCCTACGATGCCTGGATCATGGAGGAGGACTGTCGCCTTTCCGAGAGAATTATCCATGAATATCGCGGTCTGAATCTCAGCAATCCGCCTCGCTTCACCTGGGTTGCCACGGCAGAAGAAGCGCTGGCTGCGATTGACAAGAAAAACTTCGACATGGTGATCACCATGCTTCACCTGGCGGATATGGATGCTTTTTTATTGGGGCAGGCCATCAAAGAAAGGGATCCGGATCTGCCGGTGATTCTCCTGACTCACAGTGCCTTGCCTTCCGATGAGTCCAGTCGGGTTTTCACCCAGCCCCGCGGAATTGACCGGACATTTGTGTGGGCCGGCGACACCGATATTCTGGTATCCCTGGTAAAAAGCGCCGAGGACCGGATGAATGTCGCTCATGATACCGCGTCGGCCGGCATCCGGGTCATTCTCTTCGTGGAGGATTCCCCGGTTTATATTTCGGCCCTGCTGCCGGTGCTCTATCGCGAACTGGTGACCCAGACCCAATCCGTACTCGAGGAGGGTCTCAACGAGGAGCACCGCCTGCTGACCATGCGCGCCCGCCCTAAAATTCTGGTGGCCAGGAATTTTGAAGAGGCCGTTTCGTTCTATGAAACCTACGAACCCTATGTGCTGGGGGTTATTTCGGATGTCCGTTTTCCACGCAACGGTAAACTGGATGACAATGCCGGTGTGGCTTTTCTGACTAAAATCAAGAAAGAACGCTTTGACATTCCGTTATTGCTGACCAGTTCGGAGTCCTCAAATGCCAGAAAGGCTGATACCATTCCGGCATCTTTCGTTGACAAAAATTCACGATCATTGATCGCCGAGGTTCGCTCCTTTTTTCTGGAGCAGCTCGGCTTCGGCGAATTTGTATTCCGGGTGCCGGACGGTCGGGAAATTGCACGAGCATCCAACACCCATTCTTTGGAAAAGCTGCTTCATGAAATCCCGGAAGAATCCTTCCGATTTCATGCCAGTCGCAACGATTTTTCAAGGTGGCTCTTTGCCCGCACTGAAATAGTGCTGGCTTCAAAAGTGAGACCGATACGGGATGATGATTTCGAGAATTCCGAAAATCATCGCCAGTATCTGATTTCCATAATTCAGGCCCGGCGCAGCCGGCGCCAGAAGGGGATCGTTGTCAATTTTGAAGCCGGCGATTTCGATCTCGACACGGAATTTTTTAAAATCGGCAAGGGTTCACTGGGCGGAAAGGCCCGGGGGCTGGCATTCGTCTCCAATCTGCTTCAACGGCTGCCCGATATTCACAAAAAGTTTGAAAACACCAGAATTTTTATCCCCCAGACCATGGTCATTACGACGGAGGGGTTTGATAGCTTTGTTAAGGAGAATGACCTCGAGGGGTTGTCAAAATCGGATGCAGCGGATGAAAATATCGCCGAACAATTCTGGAACGCTACTTTCCCCCAGAAGATCGCCGATGATTTGAAGGTATATCTGGCGGAGATCAATTACCCCCTGGCTGTTCGTTCCTCCAGCCTGCTGGAAGATGCCCAATTTCGAGCTTATGCCGGACTTTACCGAACCTATATGCTGCCCAATGATCACCCGGACCTTGATACCCGGTTGGCACAACTGATCGATGCCATCAAACTGGTGTATGCGTCCACCTACTTTCAGAGCCCCAAGGCGTTTTCCAAACGGGTCGGGCAACGCACTGAGGAGGAAAAAATGGCGGTCATCATTCAGCAGCTCGTTGGAGAGCGGTACGATGACTACTTCTATCCGGCCATATCCGGCGTTGCCCAATCTCACAACTACTACCCTTTTGCCAAAATGCAGTCGGAGGAGGGTATTGCCACCATTGCCATGGGTTTGGGGAAAACCGTCATGGAAGGCGAAAAGGCGCTGCGTTTTTCGCCGAAATACCCGCAAATTTTACCGCAGCGGACCACTGTCGACGACATCCTTGAAAATTCGCAGCGGTTCTTCTTTTCCCTCAAGATGGGCGGACCTTATCCTGAATTAGGTATCAACGAGGATGCGAATCTGGCCAAACGCGAGGTTGACGATGTCGCGGAAGATCCACCCATGAAAAAACTGGCCAGTACTTACATTCCGGAGGAGCATCGCATGCGGGATACCACCAGTATACCGGGTTACCGCGTGCTGACCTTTTCCCAGGTGTTGAAATTTGATTTGTTTCCATTGGCCGATTTGCTGACGGATGTCCTGGATATCGGTCAGGAGGGCATGGGATGTCCGGTCGAGCTCGAATTCTCCGTAAACTGGCCGGCCATCCCGGAGCGCAAACCGGAATTTGCCCTGTTGCAGCTCCGGCCGATGACCGCCAGAGCCGAACTCGGAGAAGTCGAAATCAGTGCCGAAGATGTGTCACGGGCATTTTGCCACTCCTTTCACGCCCTGGGCAACGCGGACAAGGCTGATATGGCGGATATTCTTTATGTAAAACCGGATATCTTCGATGCTGCGCGCACGCCGGACGTCGCCCGCGAGATCGGTGAGCTCAATGCCGGATTGCTGCAGCAGGGCCGCAAATATGTTCTCATCGGTCCCGGGCGATGGGGATCGGCCGACCGCTGGCTGGGTATTCCGGTGAGCTGGGCTGAAATTTGCGGAGTCGGTGCCATGGTGGAAACGGCTTCACCGGAATTAAAAGCCGAACCATCTCAGGGATCGCACTTTTTTCATAACATCTCCACTTTGGGAATCAATTACGTCACGGTCTCAAACAATGGGGAAGATTTTTTGAAATGGGACTGGTTGACATCGCTGCCCACTTCCAATGAAACGACCCATGTCGCCCATGTCCACCTCGATGTACCGTTTGTGTTGAAAGTTGACGGCCGCAGCTCGCGCTGCGTGATGTATCTGCAGGAGTAGGCTGGAAGGCTGGAGAAGCTGGAAAGCAGGGAGGCTGGGAGGCCGGAAAGCTGGGAGGATATATATTTCTAATAACAAATGACATATAACTATTTCCCTCCAGCGTATTCCACAGCCAGTAAGCTGATATCGTCATCGGGTGCCGCGTGTTGTCGAAAATCTTTGATACTTGCGTATACCGCGTCCACCATGTTCTGTATCGGTTTGTGGCGATTGTCTCTCAACGTATCAAGAACCAGGGATTTGTTGACATATTCTCCAGCCAGATTGCGGGTTTCGAAAAGCCCGTCGGTGTACAGAACAACCCGGTCTCCCGCTTGAAGTTTCCTTGACGTCTGGGCGAATACAATCTCAGGTCCAAAACCGATAACAGGCCCTCGTTGGTTGAGATATTCCAAGGTTCCATCGTGGTGAATTAAGATCGGCGGTGGATGACCGGCGCAGCTGTATTCAAGCAAGCCGTCCTCAAGATCGATCGTCATGTAAATGATACTGAAAAAACTGTCAAAGCGGTCGAAGGGGAAGGAGCGGTTCAGTTTATTCAAGACAAGTTCCGGAGATAGTAATTCGCAGTTGTTGCCGATGAGTCCATCCGTACTGTTCAAGAACTGGGAAACCGTTACTGAAATCAGTGCCGCCGGCACCCCGTGCCCGCAGACGTCCAGCATGTAAAGCCCTGCACTGGCTTCATCCATGTGATGAATGTTGAAAATATCCCCGCCGATTTGGTTGCAGGGTTCAAATTTCCAGGCCACCTGTATGTTTTTGATTTCGGGAGATTTATCCGGCAACAAGCTTTTCTGAATCTCGGCAGCGGATTCCAGATCCCGGTCGATCAGCTTCTGCTTGGTTTGAAGTTCAATTTTCTGCTGCTCGATATCGGTCACATCGTAAATTATCACCAGAAACATTTTTTGCCCCTGGAACGTGATGGGGCGGGTACTGAACTGGAAATGTTTGTTGAACGGCTCGCCATTAATATAGAAGGTACGATTCAATGATTGCTTCTCTACCGGTGCATTATCAATGAGATTATGAATCAAGGAGCGTCGCAGGATACAATCCGTGCAATGTGAACTCTCCCCGCAATCTTTATTTTCGATGACCGCGTTGATACAACCGGCAGTTTGACCAAACCCTGATACCAAGGAGGCGTCGGCCGCTGTATCAAACAAATTCAGAAAGGAGTTGTTGAACTGGTGAATCTGTAAATTTTCATCGGCGATGAGGACAGCCGAATTTATATTATCGAGGAGCAGATTTAAGAATTCATTCGATTCTTTTAAATTCTGTAATTCCGGTGCCATAATATGATTTTCCTGTTGTAAGATCATCGTAATATCCTAACCTAATATATATAGTGTCAAATTCTGAGTCGTGTCTTTACAAAAATAAACGGATTTTTCATTGATTTAGATCAAATAATTTATCCGTCCTATAAAATTATCACTTTCCGGGCATAATCTATTTTTTTGACCACTAAAGAAGGTTGTCACATTGAGATTTGTGCGGATAAATTATGTTATGTTTTGGAAATTTGTTTTTGCGCTTTTTGCGCCTTTTTGCGGCTATATCAACTCTAAACCTGATATTGGGGTCAAATGTCTAAAAGAAGGCCGGAAAAAAATGACGACGCCCTGCTGACTGCTTTGGTTGCAAATCAGGCCGGTGAGATATTTGAGCTGGACGGATATGCGGCGGTCGGAATGGAGGGCAGCTTGATGAAGCCTCTTTCAATAGAGCAAACCTGCCGGATTCCTTACGGCAGTGAGTTAATGCTCCTGCCAGATCGCAAGCCAATATTATACAATTTGGCTAGCCGGCGGTATGAAGCTTTGCTTGAGAATCCCCACGCGCCCGGAGAGGCAATTTTCCCGGTTGCAGCCTTTAACTCCCCGGGTTACGTCATCACCTATATCAGTGCCTATCAGGAGTCTGAGAAGGCCGGATATCTGCCCTTGTTTTCATATGGTGCGGTGGGTTGGCACCGGGGCGATTTTCGAACGGCCGTTGTGATGGTTGATCCGGAACCTCGACAAGACCTGCGGCAGATGAAGCGTGAGGATATCGTTGCCGGCATAGAGGCTATGCGTGAGAATCTGCCGTCCAACCGATTGAGAGAGCACCTGGAAACCTGTGCTTTGCGATATGGCTGTCCGGCGGGCAAGAATTTTTTTCTGGGCCGTTACGAGGCGCCGCTGCCGACGGCGCAACAGTGCAACGCCCGCTGTCTGGGCTGTTTGTCGCTGCAAAAAGACTCGGGTATACCTCACAGCCAGGACCGCATCAGATTTACGCCGTCTTCGAAAGAAATTGCGCAGGTGGCGTTGGCCCACATCAACAGGGTAAAAAACAGTGTGGTCAGTTTCGGCCAGGGCTGCGAGGGCGATCCTCTGCTGGCCGCAAATGTGATCGAACCGGCCATCAGACGAATTCGCTCTATAACCCCCGATGGAACCATCAATATGAACACGAACGGCAGCCAGCCGGAAATTCTAAATCGGTTATTCGATGCCGGCCTGGACAGCATCCGGATCAGTTTGAACAGCATACGAGAGGAATGCTATCAGGCCTATTTCCGGCCGCAGGGATACCGGTTTGGCGATGTTCTGGACAGCATTCGGGTTGCCCTGACGAATCAAAAATTTGTGGCCATCAATTACCTCAACTGCCCGGGTTTCACCGATACACCCCGGGAAATGGATGCCTTGATTAAGTTTTTACACCGGTATCCGATTCACATGATTCAATGGCGTAATCTCAATTTCGACCCGGTTCGTTACTGGGATGAGATGAACTCTGTTGCTGACCACAGTGAGCCGATTGGGATGGAAAAAATGCTGAATCGGATTCGCAAACAATTTCCGAAATTAAAGTTTGGCTATTTCAATCCGCCGAAAGAGAATTTCGATGAGTAAGCCCAGTTATCCGGAATATTCAAGCCGAGTTTTTTTGTAATTTATCCTACCACGAAGAACACGATGGAAATAAATTAGTAATTGATAATCAGCTTAGTGTGCTTCGTGCTCTTCGTAGTTTCAATTGAGCCGTAACGGCCAGCCGGAGGAGATTGGAAATGCGGCGGTTTTTCTGGCTTCAGACGATGCCAGTTACTTAACCGGTGAAAATCTGTCTGTTGACGGCGGATCGTTGGCCTGCATGTATCATTTGATTCATCAGGGATCAGGGATCAGACTGGCCGCTTGCGGCCTGAAGCGGCGCTCGTATGAAACTTCGTGGACCTAAGTATGCTACATGATTGATTCATTGGCTACGATAGCAAAATCAATGGTTTAACTCACCGCAGAGCCGCAAAGTATGCAGAGAAAAATTATATTATGTTTGACGTGTACACTTTAACCTTTGAACATGGAACATGGAAGCACCGGAGCCGGATTTAAGTATGGAAGAAAAACGTGACCAGCTAAATGAAATTTACGATGAGTTCGAACGCAAGGCTGCTTCATATAAGACGGATGCGGCTTGCGGAAAGGGCTGTGCCTATTGCTGCACAGATGCGGGCAGCATCGATATCACGACTCTGGAAGGACTGGCAATTCGACAAGAGATCCTGCGTCTGCCGCGGCCGCTTCAGTTGAAGGCGAAGAAAGCCCTGGCGCGGGATATTATAAAGCGGGAGAAAGGGCAGCCGAATCCCTGTCAGCAGTCTTGGGGTCGTACCAAGGCAACTTTTTGAAATTAATTCGAATACCTGAAAATTTTAATCTAAAATCGAGCTTAAAGCTCTATTTTAGCCCTTTTTATCCGATAAATCTCTTAAAATCAATATATTGCCGTGGTATGACCCCATTCCCCATAATCGGTATGCATAAAATTTGCTATATTAATTACTCAACGTTGCGAACCATGTTGTTACTGCAACTAAAGAGTCACTCTACGGATGTTCCGTGTTCCGATCGCCCCATTTTCTCGACGGCAGGAATATTTCGCTCTGTGCCAGACCTGTTAAAATATCCTTCACCCGCTGCCGCACCCGGTAAGCGTCGTTGATAAGCCACTGTTCCAGAAGATTGGCATAAAATGGACTTCCAAGAACCCCGCTCTCTCCCCCGGGGAGGCTGGTTTCGGCCTTAATGCGGCGCAGCCCGCGACGGGTTTGGCCGACATAGCGACGTGCCGGTCCGTCTTCGAACATGAACTCATTGCCGCTGTCGGCCCTGGCCGGGTGGCTGGACGCGTCGACGACCTCGAAGCCGCCGTCGACCGGGATGCCGGGAAGATCCGGGAAAGGCGGCGGAAATGCGCCACCGGCCGGGGGGATATTGAACGGCTCGCCCAGCGGGTGTTTGAGTGTCAGCCGGTGCAGGCGGCCCCATCGATAATCCGATTGATCGGTGGAATTGGCGAACGCATCTTTGAAGCCGTCACTGGCGAGCAAGTCGAGCGCATCGACAACACTTTGAAGGATCAGGATGTCCCGGCGGGCGGCCGGGTCCGCCACACCCGGTACGAAAAAAAAGTTGAGCCCTGAAACCCCGCGGCCCTCGTTAACCTCGAAGTGGTCCAACAGGTTGCGCAGGGCCTTCATCACCTCCCGGCTGCCGGGTCCGGGAAGCCCGATCGCGTCGAGTACCGCGTCGATGGTGTTTTTGATTATCTGCCCCCGCCAGACCGCGTAGATGGTGGCGGCAACACTGGCATCGATTTCTTCCCCAGTCGGCAGCGACGGCCGGCCTTTGACATCGCCGGGGTCAAAACCCTCCTCGACACCGGTAGGGGTGGATTGATCCCAGACGGAGAGTCGGTCGACCGCTTCTATCACTCCGGGATCGGCGGCAATCGACTTCAGAACCGGATGGGCATCCGGTTCGCCTGCATTGGCGAAAGCCGCAAGAATGAATGGCGTGAAGACCTGGGCGTCGAGCATCACGGTGTCGGCCTGGATGGCCTGCATGTCTTCCGGCGTTACCGGCCCGGCGGCGATCCGCTCCTCGAGAAGCCGGGTAATGCGGCCGGCGCGAATGCCGAAGTCATAGCCGGGGTTGAGATAGTAGATACCGCCACCCGGCCGTAACTGGTTTAGGGCATTGTTGTCGAGTGTAATCCCGAGGGGATCGTTGTTGGCGTTGACAAACCAGCCGGCCGGGGGATTGATCGCCTGCGGCATTTCCTCGAACGGCAGGATCTGAAAGGGTACGGCCTGCCCGGGCTGAGGGGTGGTCAGCGGCAGCCATTCGTTGCCCCCAGTCCCGTTGCGGATGAAAAACGGCGGGAGCCCGTTTACAAGACCGGCCTGCAGATCCTCCCTGAGGGGCATTTCACCGCTCGTAAGGTAGGCGATATTGCCATGGCCATCGATAACGGCAAAACCCCGCGACCCGAAGTCGAACTGGCGGAGCGCACGGGAGAAATCTTTGAGGTTGCGGGCCAGGTTGAAGCCGCGTACGGCATCCAACTCTCGCGTACCGCTAAACCCGGTGGATTGAATACTCAGCGCGGTGCCGGTCGACCGGTCCAGCTCGATAATCGGTCCGTTATTGCGCCGCGGAATGATGAGCACCGCCGGCGGGATGACCGTCTCGCCCACAGTCGTGCCTGCTGGTGCAATGGCGAGATTGTCAGGCACGCCGTCGCCGATCTGGTTAAAGCGGAAGACCTGCGGCAGCGGGATAATCGGCTCCGGACTATTGAGATAAATGCTGCTCAATCCGCTCGGGGAGGAAACATCGGGGACGATTTTCTCCTGGAATACGTCGGTGAGGTCCAATGGATTTAGAGTGGCCCCCCAGGCGATATATTTATTCTGGCCGAGGCCCACGAAGGGCACGCCGGCGAAGCTGCTGCCGATGACATCGAAGCCCGCCCGCCTGGCCCTGAGGTGCATCTGGTAAAAAGTCGCGGGCATATCGAGACCCAGATGGGGGTCGTTGGCCAATATCGGTTGGCCGCTTGCCGTGTGCCGGCCGCTGACCGCAAATTCATTGCTTCCCCGGAACCGTTTGCACCATTCGAGAGCCCTTTGAAAGAACGGCACCCTCCGCACCCGGCGCAGATAGCTTTCGATCAGTCCATGTGTTTCCGAAAGGATCGTCTTCTCGCCGTATCCTGAGGAGCGGCCGCTTGTCGCATGCATTTCCTCGGGTGCCATGTCAGAGAAAGGTGCGGTGCCGGCGTCCAGCACCGTTGAGGCCGGATCGAAGGGCTGGCTGCGAAAGAGATCCTCAAAAAAGAGCGCCGTGCCGTCGAAACCCAGCGCCGCCCCTGCGGACTGGTAAGCGATCAGGACTTGCGTCAACTCGACGTCCAGGTCAAACGAGGAGCCAAATTCAATTAACTTTGCGATGGCCAAACTGTCAATCGCGGTCCAGGGTTCGAACGAAGTAAGTTCGAGAGGCCCAT
>JASJCE010000102.1 GCA_030066155.1 Desulfobacterales bacterium
AGGCCGGTTACAAAGATGTTGTAGCCGGAGTGATTCATATTCAGGCCGAATTCGAGGGCCTGTACCGCCCGTTCCTGACCGATGATTTCATCGAGGGGCTTGATCTCAGCGGTGTTTTTGAATTTGAACACCCTGTGGTCGCACACACCGCGTAGATCGGATACCTTCAGCGCCAATTTTTTCGACAATTTTTTCGACATTCGTCGACTCCTCGTTGGATGGCAAGTTGCTTACGGGATTGGCTATTTGGAATTTAGGAATTTAGGAATCGAAGGAACTCTATCTATTTAATATAATGATTTTATCCCTTTATTCCTAAATTTATCAGCCTTTCTATCCCTCAATCCTTAAATCCCTCAATTCATGCGTGCAGAAACCCGAAACATGCTCGTGTGAAACCACAATAAAATCGAACCGCAGAATATCGAATAACGAATTTCGAGGGACAGAAGTTGCTCTCCGAGGCGTAGACCCTAAGATACCTACGAGCCGGAGGCTTCGCTCGATCTTTTTAAAATGATAGAATTCATTATTCGACGTTGGACGTTAAACGTCCGATGTTAGATGTTCGTTAGTTTTTTTTGATCAAACTGGGCGCTTTTCAGCCCGGAGGCCGGGCTGACACCCGAAACCTGACACCTGAACACTGCCGGTCAAGGAATTCAATTGTAAAGCCCCTCTTGAGTCGGATATTTGCTTCACCGGTGTTATCAGCTTCCCAACTCAACCGGTGGCGTCCAGATATTTCTTGAACCATTTTGCGGTGTGTGATTTTTTGGTGAATTTCAAAAATTCCTGGGGTGAGCCGGCGGCGACAACGCGACCGCCGTTTTCACCGCCTTCGGGTCCCAGGTCGATAATGTAGTCTGCCTCACGGATAATTTCCATGTTGTGCTCGATAACGGCCACGGTGTTGCCCTGGTCGACCAGCTTCTGAAGCACATCGAGGAGGCGCTGTACATCTGCCAGGTGCAGGCCGGTGGTGGGTTCATCCAGAATATATAGCGTATGCCCGTTGGCCGGTTTGACCAGCTGCTGGGCCAGTTTAATGCGCTGGGCTTCACCGCCGGACAGGGTGGGACTGGGTTGACCCAGACACAAGTATCCCAGACCGACATCACAGACAAATTGAACTCCCCGTTTGATGTTGGGGATTGCCGCGAAAAATCGGGCGGCCTCGGCAAACGTCATTTCCAGTACCTCGGCGATGGTTCTGCCCCGGTATTGAACGGCCAGCGTTTCCGGATTGAAGCGTTTGCCCCGGCAAATGTCACAGGGTACGTAGACATCCGGCAGAAAGCTCATTTCGACTTTCGGACGGCCCTGGCCTTTACAGGCATCGCAGCGGCCGGCGGCCACGTTAAACGAAAAACGGCCGGCCGAATAGCCCCGGGCCCGGGCCGCCGGAGTCAGTGAGTACAGTTTGCGAATTTCCGAGAGGAAACCGACATAAGAAGCCGGCACGGAGCGGGGCGTGCGGCCGATGGGAGAATGGTCGACTTCCAGCACGCGTTTGATGTGTTGCCAGCCACTGATGTCTTTGCAGCGGCCGGCTGTGCGCTTTTTTTTCAGTAGACGGTTTTGCAGGCCTCGAAAAAGGGTTTCCTTGAGCAGGCTGGATTTGCCTGATCCGGAAACACCCGTGACGGCTACCAGGCAGCCCAACGGTACCTGCACATCGATTTTTTTAAGGTTGTTTGCGGCCGCTTTTTGGACCTTTATGATCGGCGCCGCTTTGTACGGCCGCAGCCGTGACGTAATTTTTTTGGGCTTTCCGTCAAGCAAGGCACCGGTCACCGACAGTGGAATTTTCTTCAGATCGGAAAGACGTCCCGCTCCGACAACCTGACCGCCGCCCTGGCCGGCTCCCGGCCCTAAATCGATAATGGTATCGGCTTCGCGGATGGTTTCCTCGTCGTGCTCCACCACCAGAATGGTATTGCCCCGATCGCGCAGCGTTTTCAGGGCATCGATCAGGATGCGGTTGTCTCTGGGGTGCAGTCCGATGGTGGGTTCATCCAGAATGTAGCAGACGCCGGTCAGATTGGAGCCCAGCTGGGCCGCCAGTCGGATGCGCTGAGCCTCGCCGCCGGAGAGGGTGTTTCCGCTGCGGGCCAGGGAAAGGTACGACAATCCCAGTTGATTCAGCAATGCCAGACGGGTCAGCAGTTCAGCAACGATGGGCTCCGCCACCGGTTTTTCATAGGCGTTGAATGTCAGCTTCTGGATAATCCGGTATACCTCCTGCGCAGATTTGCGGGTCAATTCCCAGATGCTGTGCCGGCCGACTTTAACCGCCAGGGCCTGGGGTTTTAATCGGCTGCCGTTACATTCCGGGCAAACTTTCAAATCGGTCGCATCATTATCTTCGAGGTTGCCGACAATGCCCAAACCGTTGCACCTGGGACAGGCTCCCTGCTTGCTGTTGAACGAGAACAGACGGGGGTCAAGACTTTCCAGACCAATGCCACAGGTGGGGCAGATACCATGCAGGCTAAATACGTCCTCATTGCGCTGCCGATCAATTACGACCAGGCTGCCGTCGCCCTCCGTCAATGCCAGATCAACCAGCGCTTCCAGGTCATCTGCCGGCAGACGTCCGATAACCAGATCGATATTGTGCTCATGATAGCGGCTCAGCGCCATATCTTTTTTGATGGCGGTAAGCTTGCCGTCAATTCGGGCTTTTTTGAAGCCGAGTTTGCGGGCCCGGGCCAGCACGTCCTTGTGAAATCCTTTGCGTCCGAATACTTTCGGTGCCAGTACCGTGGCTGATGTATCCGGATAGCGGCGGCGGATTTGATCGACAATCGCCGATTGGGTCTGGGCCGACAACTTGCGGTCGCATCCCGGACAGTGCTGGACGCCGAGTTTGCTGTAAAGCAGCCGCAAATAATGATAAATTTCAGTCAGGGTCGCCACCGTGGATCGTCGACTGGCATAGCTGGTTCGTTGTTCGATGGCCACCGTCGGCGCCAGCCCGGTGACCAGATCGACTTCCGGTCTTTCAAGTATTTTCATGTACTGACGAACGTATGGCGCCAGGCTTTCGAGGTAACGGCGCTGACCCTCGGCAAACAAAATATCGAAGGCCAGGGTCGATTTTCCGGAGCCGGACACACCGGTCAGCACAACCATTTCGTTGGTCGGCACTTCCAGGTCGATATCTTTCAGGTTATGCTCCCGGGCGCCTTTCAAGGCAATCTTGTCCGCCGTCGGCATACTGGAAAAAGCCGCCATGGATTCGGCCACCCCTTCGTTCCTTGATTTGCGGCGTTTCAATCGACCGGTTTCTTTCAGATATGCTTTCAAAAAACGTCCGGTGTGGGATTGGTTATTGCGGGCGATCTCCCGCGGTGAACCGGTAGCCACGACACGGCCGCCGGCATCCCCACCGTCCGGTCCGAGATCGATGACCCAGTCGGCCGTTTTGACGACATCCATATTGTGCTCGATCACCAGAACGGTGTTGCCGCTGTCCACCAGTCTTTGGAGGGCCGCCAGCAGTTTTCCGATATCATCGAAATGGAGGCCGGTGGTCGGCTCGTCAAAAATGAACAGTTTGGGTGCGGCATGCGCCGAACCGTTTTTGACAAAACGCGAAAGTTTAAGGCGCTGGGCCTCGCCGCCGGACATTGTATTAATCGGTTGTCCCAGCCGGATATAACCCAATCCGACGTCTGACAATGGTTTCAGCGCAGAGACGACCTTCTTGTGGCCCTGGAAGAAAGACAGGGCCCGGTCAACGGTCATTCTTAACATGTCATGAATGTTGTGGTCCCGGTAGTGGATGTCGAGCACGTCGGATTTAAATCGCTTTCCGCCACAGTCGGGGCAGGTGATATAGACATCGGACAGAAACTGCATTTCAACTTTTTCGAAGCCTTCACCCTTGCAGGTTTCACAGCGTCCGCCGGCGACATTGAAGGAAAAATGGCCGGGACCCAGACCGGCCGCCCGGGCGGCAGCCGTGTCCGCCATGAGGCGGCGAATCGGATCCAGGGCCTTGGTGTAGGTCAGGGCATTTGCGCGCGGTGTGCGGCCGATGGCGCGCTGATCCACCATAATGACATCTGAGATGTGATCGATACCTCTGATGGCAGTGTGTTGACCTGGCCGTCCCTCCGGGCTGCCCAAAGCCCGTTTGGCGGCCTTGTAGAGAATTTCCTCGGCCAGAGTCGATTTGCCCGAGCCGGAGACACCGGTCAGGCAGACCATCAAGCCCAGTGGAATGCCGACATCGATTTTTTTGAGGTTGTTTTCAGCGGCGCCCTTGATTTTCAGCCAGCGGTTGCGGTTCGGACGTCGTTGCCGTCCGTCTGCTGCAATCTTGCGCTGCCCTTTCAGATACTGGCCGGTCAGGGAGCCGTTGACTTCGGCGGTGGGGCCGAAATACATGACCCGGCCGCCCTCTTCCCCCGCTCTGGGTCCCAGGTCCAGCAGGTTGTCGCTTTCCCGGATGATCTCGGGGTCGTGCTCGACTACCACGACCGTATTGGATAAATTGCGCAGTCCTTTTAAAATTCGGATCAGTCGATGGTTGTCCCGCGGATGCAGTCCGATGCTGGGCTCATCCAGCACATAGAGCGTGTTGACAAGGGATGAACCCAGGGCCGACGCCAGGGCGACACGCTGGACCTCTCCACCGGAAAGGGTGCGGGACTGCCGATCGATGGTCAGGTACTCCAGACCGACGTCCCGCAGGTACTTCAGCCGGTTCGTGACTTCCTCCAGTACCAGCAGCCCGGCTTCGTCCCGTGGCGGCAGCGTCAGGGAATCGAAGAATGCCAGAGCCTGAGAGACATTCATGGCATATACCCGGGCAATATTCTGCCGGTTGAGATGATACAGCAGCGTCTCGGGCTTGAAGCGGCTGCCACGGCACTCCCGGCAGACATCATAGCTGCGATAGCGGGACAGAAATACCCGTACCGGCATTTTATAGGTCTTGGATTCCAGCCAGCGGAACAGCCCTTCAACGCCATAGTAATCCGAGTTGCCTTTAATGATGGCTTTCCGATGGGACGATTTCAATTTACGGAAGGGAATGGTCGTGGGGATCTTGCTGCGCCGGCAGTAATCCATCAGGTCATCAAACTCCATGCGGCCATTGTCGGAGGTGCCGAAGGGTTTAATGGCTCCCTGTGCGAGGGATAACGACTGATCCGGTATCACCAGATCCATGTCAATACCGATGGTGCGGCCAAAACCACGGCAGGCATCACAGGCTCCCATGGGACTGTTAAAGGAGAACAGATTCGGCAGGGGCACCGCGTATTCGATCTGGCAGCGGGCGCACGCCAGACGATTGCTGAAAGCGTGATGCTCGTCCGGCAGAATCCAGACATCCAGCCGTCCCCCGCCAAACCGGAATGCCAATTCGAGTGAATCAAGAACGCGGGGCTTATCCGCCCGGCGCAGAATAAGCCGGTCGGCCAACACCGGGATTTCTTTTTGGCGGGCGTCCGGCTGCCATTCCTGCACTTGAACCACACGCCGGTCAATAAACAGCCGGTCAAAGCCTTGCTGCATCAAGGATTTGCGGATTTCATTCGCTGGGGCTCCGTTAATCACGTAAGGAAACGTGATGACGACCTGCGCGCCATCAGGCTGCCGTTGCAGCAAGTCCCATACCCGGGCCGGTGTTTCCGGTTCCACCGGCTGTCCACAGGAGCGGCAGTGCAGCTGTCCCAGGCGGGCATAGAGCAACTTTACGTAATCGGTTATCTCGGTCATCGTGCCGACCGTGGAGCGTGACGTGCGCACGGGATCTTTGCGATCGATGGCAATTGCCGGAGGGATACCTTCGATTTTATCGACCCGGGGGCGATCCATACGATCCATAAACTGCCTGGCATAAGGAGAGAAGGTCTCCACGTAACGACGTTGACCTTCGGCATAAAGGGTGTCAAAGGCCAGGGACGATTTGCCCGAACCGCTGACACCGGTGACGACGGTAAATTCATTGAGAGGAATATCGAGATCCAGCCCCTTCAAATTGTGCTGGCGAGCACCTTTTATTCTGATGGACGACTTGTTCATGATTCTCCGAACTGATGATGTGTTCAGGTAAAATTTTCTGTGTCATGGAAGATTAAATAATATGGTAATAACCCTTGTTCACAGCGTCAATGTCCAAGCATACCTCGTTTTTCAATTTATTTAATCGTTTAAATATGTTATTGTAATCACTTTATCAGAATGGATTTCTTCGCAAGGATTGTTTGCCGGACATGCCGAAAATCACCCGCTTCAGGTCATTGAAAAACCACTCTGTGATTGATGTCATCTGTACTTTCCTGATCATTAGCCTGCTTTGGGTTGCGGTTCCGCTACACGCATTTGAAAAGCGATCGGAAATCAAGATACCCGAATCCCTTAATTCAGGATTGCAGCATCTGCTGTCCCTGGCGGATCCGGCCCGGACAGTCGACTTCAAGCCTGAAGCCGTGTCGGCCGTGCTGGAATTCGTCGAATCGTCAAAAGAGCGGGATGCCGTATACTATTGCAACATTCTTCACGGGCTCACATCGGCCTATTATGACTTTGACCTGCACCTCGATTTTGAAAAAATGGTGGATTACGTATTCAATCCCGATATACCGGGTGTGGTCATCACCCCCTCATCGGCCCGCATTTACCGATGGACGGGCATCAGCGACAATCATCAGCCTTATCCGCGGATGGGGCATTACCTGGGGAAAACAGATTCACCAGTGGTCTTCCGAGGCCGTCAGTTAATCGAAATTACGCCGGATTTGACTTCAGGCGCATATTACCAATACCAGGTGCACTTCACGTTGCTGTATTTTAAATTCCGTCAGCGGGATGTTATCGTTAGTGTCAACCGACAGACGGACCTTTCGACGGTCGGCAAAAAGGGCTATGTTATGGGCTCCGATGTTGACTGGGATTATCTCTATACCGGAAAAACCGGCCTGACGCTCCCCGCTTTAGGGTGGGTCAGGTCGTATATGTATGATTCCCAGGGCATCAATATCTATGACGCGATCGATCCAACCGGACCGGTTGTCCGGTGTGCCATGTTCAAATGGCTTCGGGCGGGCTGGTCCGGCATCAATATGGTTCAAAAGAAGCATATTCTGCGGGGGTTGAAACGGTTTGCGGCAACCTACAAGGAGATTCTCGAATCCCCCCGGGTTCCGCCGGTGGCAAGGTTGACTGCAGATTGCAAACAGATCCGTGCAATGCCGCAGACGGTTTTACAGACTAAAATGGGAGTCTATTTCGATATTCTGAATCGCCGCTACCTCCAGGGACCGAACGGCACCCGCAGGAGCCCGGCAAAGCTGATCGAAACCAAAAGTCTTCAATACCGGATGACAAAAGAAGAAATGGAATCCGTTTTGTTCATTGAATACATGAAGCGTGCGCTAGGGAAGACCGAGCCGGGTGAGGTCGAGGAATTGCTGAAGTTAAGCCGTAAATAGAGGTATTAAGTAAGATGTACAAGCTATGAACCCAACTCCTGTTGTCATTGTTACCGGCGCTTCGCGGGGACTAGGGGCGGCCGTGGCCCGTTGGCTGGCAACCTCCGGGGCCGGTGTAACACTGGTGGCCAGATCGGAAGCGAAATTGACTGCAGTGGCAAACGATCTGGCACGAATGGATGCCAAGCCGCTGGTGTGCGCCATGGATGTTGCCGACTATGATGCCTGCCGCAGAGCGGTCGGGCACACCATGGATTGCTTTGGTCGGATTGACGCCCTGGTGAACAACGCCGGAATCATTCAACCTGTAGCCACCATTGCCGATACTGATCCGGAGAGCTGGCGCAGAAACCTGGAGGTAAATCTTCTCGGCCCGTTCAATATGACCCGGGCGGCGCTTTCGCATTTGAGGGAATATCAGGGGCGGATCGTCAATGTCAGCAGCGGCGCGGCGACGCTGGCCCTGGAACATCTCAGTGCCTATTGTGCCGCCAAGGCCGCTTTAAATCATTTTACGCGGGTGCTGGCCGCTGAAGAAACGACCCTGACCGCCGTGACGGTTCGGCCGGGAGTTGTGAACACGGATATGCAGTCCTACCTCCGCGGAGAGGGCGGAGCGGCGATGCCTGCCGAGCAGGCGGACTACTACCGGCAGCTCAAGGAAAACCACCAGCTGGAACCACCGGAAATCCCGGCCCGGTCAATCGCCTGGCTGGCGTTGTATGCACCGCAAGAGTTCAGCGGTCAATTCCTGAACTATGATGATTACCGGATCAGCGATGCGGCCTTGAAGGCATTTGGATCGAGCTTAGCTTGATTCCACAATCATTTCACCGGTTGGCAATCTCTTCGATCACAGGGGCGAGATCCATATAATTGGTTTGAAATTCGTCTCGCCTTTCAAGTGCCCTGTTGTGCGGATCATTTATGCCGAATTCTAAATTAATTCCAATGCTTCCGGTGCGGCAGTAATCTGTCAGGGATGGTTTGGTCATGCTTCCAACCAAAAATGCGCCGGTCCGGTCTCCCCACTCAAAATGCGGGCCATCGCCCCCGCTATCCCCGATGATGACAATTCTGTCGCTTCTGATACCGTATTTTTTAGCTACAGCCTCAGTATTGCGGCCCTTATCCTCTGTTTCACGAAGCTCGATAAAATCCGGCATATGGCTGTCTTGATTTGCGTAACATATCATCGGATGGGCCGATATGACCGGCACGCGGGGCAGGAAATTGCCGGCCAAAACCCGCTGAAAATACCCGATCATACCGGTCGTGTTGACCATAAACAGGATGTCTTGCCGCGAACACCACTCGATCAGTTGCGGCACGCCGGCGTAGGTCGAAAAAGAGGTCGACAGATACGCATCCATCTGGTCGGGTGTAATGGGATGCGGCAGTCGCTTTTCAATCTGACGGGTGGCATCGGTTATACGGATCCGGTTGCCGGTATACAGCCGGAAGATACGGGATAAGTTGGCTTCAAGGCCTGGAAAGGTGTAGGAAATAAAATCAAATGGACCGCAGGGTGCCAGACATTCATTCCAATCCGATGATACCATGGCTCTGTATCGGATGCTCATATTGACTGATACCCGTATTAATATGCATCAATGCTGAAGATGCAATGAGATCTGCTAAGTCCATCGATTCATAACTGTGATACCGTGTTTATTCACTCAGGACTGAGTGCTGAGTGAGCAATATCAATGAATATTTCTCTAAAAATACGTAACTGTAATTGCAAATCGAAGCACTAAGGCAGGGAATGCGTTCGATTATTCCGGCAGATTAATTCATTGCTCCCGGAACCGCGCTTGGCCGAGTCTGCCTTAAAATTGACGCTGATCCGTCCGGACAGGCTGACGATGGGTATCCGTTGCCCACGCAAAATCCATCCTCTGTATATAATTCGACGGGTCGGGTTGCCGTCACGGTCGAAGTCGCGAACATACACATGTAGATTATCGCTATCGGCTTTGATCTCACAGTTGAAATCCTGGGCCGCAGAATCGGATGGCCAGAGACAGGCTACAGATGATAAAATTGCAAGAACGCCAGAATAAAGAATAATTGTCTTGATCATGTCGTTGGATCCATTTTGGCCTCAGTTTAGGGTCGGATTATATACCGCCGGTCAATTTAAACTCTAACGATCGGTTCGATTTCTGTCAATTACAAGATTATGGAACGCACCTGAGTTCACTGCGCTGTAATGAAATAAGACGGAACAAGGGGCGGAATCGTCCCGGTTGAACTACTGGATTCACCTGAGACCGGTTTTTTAACCTTTACAGGGCTTGCATAATCAATCCCGCATGGGGCAGAATGAATGACCTTGATCTCCCTATCATATTAATAATATATAATATTTTCATATGTTTGCAAGGTTTTTGAGCCCAATGCCCTTAACAAATTGCTAATCTAATGATATAATCAATTATTCAAGAAATATACAACGCAGTACAGCGTATTTTGGGAAGCAGATGCGAACCGGTGATGTCAAAATTAGGCTGGGCATCACCGGGTTTCAAACTTTGTAGGGCGAACTGAATTCGGTATTTCCGAACCAAAGGAGTTGAGCAAGATGGATTCCAACCTCATGAGCTGTCCGACATGCGGTCATTCCGTGAGTAATGCCGCCGGAGCCTGCGCCTACTGCGGCGCAATGATGACGGAAAACGAACAACAACCAACCGAAGAAATAGGGGCTGTCGATATCGCTCAGCCGGACGAATCAACGCTGCCGTCATTTCGGACTGAAGAAACCGCCGCTGCCGCAGGTTCCGAACCGTCCGGTCCGGATCCGATACCGGTGGCGGATCAGCCCATTCCTCCCGACCTCCAGGAGCTCTCGCCATCACCGCCTGAAGCGACAGCAGCAGGCACGGATGCGGAACCGGAAGTCGAATTGACGGAGAAACAGGAACCAACGGAAACAGCAGACCAACAGACTTCGATTGAAGCTGAACCGGAAATGAAAGCCGCAGCGGATATCGTGCCGCTCCCTCTCGAAGGCAAGAGCGAATCAACCACCCCGGCGACCGAAGACATCGTCCCGGAAAATCCCGCAGAGATCAATGAGATTGCCGCCAGCGAAACCATGACAGCTGTTTCGGCAGGGGAAGATGAACCGGCAGTCGCCGGCGCTGGGACGGCAGAACCGGTTTCAAGCGCCAGTGATACAGTGTCACCGGCAGAGGAAGTGCAGGTGTCGCCGGAGCCGGTTCTCCCGGAAGCTGCAGTTGATGAACCTCCTAAATCCGAAGTACGTGGCGACAACATCATCGAACTGGCTGAGGTTCAGAATATCCAGGAAGAACTGGAAAAAGTATCGACCCCGGTTGCGGCGGCACCATCGGAAATATCGGCTGAGGTCGGCGATATCGAATCACCGGAAGCGGCGCAACCCATAATTGAGGCCGAAATCCCCATCGATGTCGAGGCCGATCCAATGACTGAGTCCGCGGGCGATACGATCATTCTGGAAGTTACGGACGAGGTGCAGTCTGATTCCGCGAAAGTGCCGCAAAAGTCCGATGAATTCGATCAAACATCAGCCGCTGCCGAAGCCCTGAAAATTGAAAAAGCCGCTCAGGATATGGCCGCTGCCATAAAAAAGCAAAAAGCAGCTCTGGCCGATCCTCAAATGAAACCGAAACCGGATTCGGCCACAGTCAAGGCCCAGGCAATTAAAGCGCAAAAAGCGGCTCTAGCGAAGGTGCGCGCCGCCAAAAAACAGAAAATGATCCTGGCCAAGGCGGCTGCATTAAAACGAAAAAAAGCGGCTCAAGCTAAAGCGCAGGCTCGGAAAAAACCGGCAGCCGACCGGAACGGCGTCGAGAATGCCGGGGAAGAAGGGGTCGTCACCCTGAAGGATGCGGCACCTACCGCCGGAAAGGCGCCACAGGAGACGAGCGCAGATTCCAAATTGAAAAACCTGCTTGAAAGATACAAAGGTCGGTCAGTCGGCATAAACTACGACAACTCGGCCGACATCAGAGAGGCCCAGCTCGTCGAGGCCAATGGCGAATATTTCAGCGTGTATGCGAAGGAAAAAAATCTAAAGTATTCATATCCCTTGAAGACGATTCTAACCGTAATCGAAGGGAAGGACGGGGTTGAGGCCGGCGAATCCGGGAAAAAGAGCAAATTTAATGCCGTCATCAAAATTTACCCGCTGGTGCTTTTTTAAAATGTGTGGCCTGTTCCGGGGCCGAGCGAATGCCGCGGAATTTGGAATATAAAAAACACGCAATAGAATGCGGCGGCACCAATTGACCTCAATTCTTATAGTCGGAGGCTGCCTCCGGGCCGCAAGCCTTGCGGCCCGGATGGCGGTTCCGGTCTTCTAAAAAGACATCCCGTCTTCCCAAGGCTGTATCCAAAACGCCTTCCAAGACCTTCATTTGTTCTAAATCGAAAACCCGGTTCTCCCTATGGAAGCTTGACGAATCAGCGATAGAGGATATATTGAGTCATCGATTTAGGGGAACACCATCTGTCTTGCAACGGGGGAAAACCATAATGAGATATTTACCGATCGATAAGGCTGTGTTCATTGAAAACCGCAGGCGGCTGGCCGGGGCGCTGCAACCCAATTCCATCGCCGTCTTCAATTCCAATGACCTTATGCCCACCAGTGCCGACGGCAATCATTCGTTTATCCAGCAGACGGATTTGTTTTATCTGAGCGGCATCGATCAGGAGGACAGCTGCCTGGTAATTTGCCCGGATGCTAAAGAAGAAAAGCACCGGGAGGTGCTGTTCCTCAGAGAAACCAATGACCAGATCGCCCTGTGGGAGGGGCAAAAGTACACGAAAAAAGAGGCCACTGCAGTAGCCGGAATCAAAACCGTTTACTGGAATCAGGAGTTCGACAGTATTTTCAGGCAGCTCGCATTTCAATCCGATCACATTTATCTGAACACCAACGAGCATCTGAGGGCACCTGCTGCTGTCGAGACCCGCGATGCTCGTTTCCTGAAGTGGTGCCGCGAAGCCTATCCGTTACACAGTTATAAACGACTAGCTCCGATTATGCACCATCTGCGCGCCGTAAAATCACCGGCCGAAATCGAACTCATCAAAAAAGCCGGCCGCATTACCGGTAAGACCTTTCGTCGTCTGCTGGGTTTCATCAAACCCGGGGTCTGGGAATTTGAAATCGAAGCAGAAATCTACCATGAGTTTTTAAGAAGCCGGTCAAGGGGACCCGCCTTCGAAACCATCGTTGCCTCGGGAGTTGACTCATGCACCCTGCACTATATCAGAAATAACAAGCAGTGTCGGGATGGCGATCTGTGCCTGATTGACTTTGGCGCTGAATATGCCAATTATGCTGCCGACGTGACCCGCACCGTCCCGGTCAGCGGCACCTTTAGCGAACGTCAGAAGGCGGTCTACAATGCGGTGTTAACGGTGCAGAAAGCTGCCATCAACCTGCTGGTGCCGGGTAAGACCCTTGAAGACTATCACAGGGAAGTCGGCGGCATTATGGAAACGGAACTGATCGGATTGAGACTGCTGGATCCGGAGCAGGTTAAACAGCAATCCAAAGCGGATCCGTTGTACAAGAAATATTTTCCACATGGTACATCTCACCATCTGGGGCTGGATGTTCACGACTATGGCGACAAATACCGGCCATTTGAAGCCGGCATGGTCTTGACCTGTGAACCCGGGATCTACATCCGCGACGAAAACATCGGTATTCGCATCGAAAACGATATCCTGATTACCGCCGACGGTCCGGTGGATCTGACGGCGGATATACCGCGGGAGGCACAAGAGATCGAAGACCTGATGAATCAATAACGTCTATTTATTTCTGATTCCGGTTCAGGAAATAATATCGGCAGCAATACATTAATAGGTCCCGGAGGAATGGAGTGGTGGAGTAATGGAGTTCTGGAAAAAGGAAATTAAAACTCTCTTAATGTTTTAGTGGCTTTAATAAACCTTTTAAATAAAATTTGCCGGTCACTATGTTTTTATCCCAAGTTGTACGACTTAGTGATTAAGCAGATTGCTTTCCTGTTAAACTTCCTTTGTATTAAATATAATCTGATGACAGTTATCAACCATCCAGCACTCCGATACTCCAATACTCCCCATAGTTTTTGTCAATAATGGAAAACAAGGGGAAGAATATTCTTAACAAAATCGGAGGAAAGGGGGGGACATGAAAAAGCACCTGGTTATTGTCGGGGCCGGTCATGCGCATTTGACCATATTGAAGAATTTACAGGAATTCAAGAACGCGGATCATGATGTCACGGTTGTCAGTTCGAGTTCCCTCCATTATTACTCCGGTATGGGGCCCGGAATGTTGTCGGGCATATATCGGCCGGAGGAAATCCGATTCAATGTAGAGAAGATGTCTCAGGACCGGGGGGCAACCTTCATCGAAGATAAAGTTATTAAAATCAATGCCCCGGACAAAACCATCGACCTGCAGTCCGGCCGTACCCTCTCTTATGATGCCATCTCCATCAATACCGGCAGCTATGTGCCGGTAGCGGCTTCTGATGCTGCCAATGGGATGATCGTCAAGGTCAAACCCATCGAAAACCTGCTCAACGCCAAGCGCCAAATTGCCGCACTCCTGAAAGAAAAGGAATTGAAGCTTGCCGTGGTTGGGGGCGGACCGACCGGAGTTGAAGTTGCCGGAAACCTGGATCGCCTTGTCGACGACGAAGCCGGAAAGTGCCGTATTACTCTGGTCGCCGGATCCCGCCTGCTGCAAGATTTTAAGGCAGGGGTACGCAGGCGGGTCATGAGGTCTCTGCTCCGAAGGAAGGTAGAGGTAATCGAAGACACGCGAATGTCGGCAATTGGCGATCGATTCGTCACACTGACTGATGGCCGGAAAATCGAAAGTGATATGATATTCATGGCGGTCGGGGTCAGACCGTCACCGCTTTTCGCAGACAGCGGTTTGACGACCGGTCCGGACGGCGGCATGCTGGTCAATAAATATCTCCAGGCGGTATCTTACCCGGAAATCTTCGGCGGCGGGGATTGCATCAGTTTTGAGCCCAAACCACTGGCTAAAGTCGGTGTGTATGCCGTACGGCAAAATCCGATTCTGTTGAACAATCTGCAGTGCTTTTTAAAGGGAGCCCCACTGGAGCCCTTTATTCCGCAGAAAGCCGTTTTGCTCGCCTTCAATATGGGTGACGGGACCGCCGTCGTGCAATGGCATTCCCTGGTTTGGGGCGGTCGCCTGGGATTTGCCCTCAAAAATTACATCGATAAAACCTTCATGAAAAATTTCCAGGTGTCCGGAGAGTTGACGACGGGTACTTAGACAATAATTGCTCAACTGGCCCGCTTTCTCTAAAACGTCATTAAAGGGCTCTCCGTGCTCCAATCCACCGCCCGGCAATCCAAGTATGCTTCGAATCCCAAGCCCTTTTGGGCCTGCGGCCGACCTTTTTCCGGCAAACGCCATATTTTTAGCCAGCCTCTTTTTTTTACCTAAAGTTAACAGTAAACTTACCGATTGTAGAGAACATCAGGACACTTAAACCCAACGGTATTATTTCCCATTTTTGCAATAAAGTGTTATAATTTTAATATCTTCTGATGTGTTATGGTGTCGTCGGTTTAATCCTAATCCCGCTTTACCGGGGAAATGAATATTGATTATTGAATATTGAATATTTGAGGTATTCTATCGATCTGAATTCGCCTCTGTTATCCATACTCAAATCCTACGCAAACATGATTTGATTTCGATAAATAAATAGGTACTAAAATACATTTATAGAAAGGAAATGACCATGGTTAATGAGGAAATTGAAAGAAGCCAAGAAAATCCAAAAGACTCTATCCAGTTGACTGAAAGCAAAATTTTACAGCAATTAATGTCCGCAAGAACGGTTGAATCGGTTGAGGCATCGATTAGCTATGCCCGATTTCTCAGAATGTCGGGATTGTCCTCCGAAAATTATCCGTTGTTTTTGAAGATGCTGGAGATTGAAAATCACTGGGTTTTGGATGAATTGATTGGAGACAGTGATCCTTTTTTGTTGCTCTCCACCATTCCGCCCAGCCATTATCTCGTCTCCAAATGTTTTAAGTTATTGACCAGATGGCGTCCGGGCGGGATTTATCCGAAAACCCTCGCGATTGTGCTGGGCGTGCTTCAAAATGCCTACAGCTCGCCGCGGGACGGATACAAAATTTATTCCCTGGGAATTTCTGACATCGACAATCTCGGAAAGCATCTGGAGCAGGAAGCCGGTCAGGATGAACCGCAAAACAGATGTATCTTGGATATTCTGGAAAAAATCGGGAGTATCGAAGGGCTTCGTTTGGATGACAATATGGAGCAGGTGGCTCGCCAGGCGATTAAGATCCGCAATTCTTTTTTTGACAATACTAAAATGCTGGAGGACATTATTCCGCAGGTGCTGATTGTTCGAGGAAACTACCTCGAGGAAGAACTTCCCCCGAAGCATATATATGTAGACTAATATTGTTCCCAATGACATCTCTAGGAGGATAACATGACATTTTTTGAATATAATAAAAGTTGGACTGAATCGGAAATCAGTGAAATCGAAATTCACCTTCTGCAAGGAATTTTTCAATGTAGAACGACTGAAGCGGTCGAAGCATCAGTTACATTTGCCAACTATTTGAGCACGGTTGGAATTACCCCCGAAAACTGCCCGCTGTTTCTCAAAATACTCGAAATTGAGAACCATTGGGTGATCGATGCCCTGATCGGTGAAAGAGATCCATTTCTGCTGCTCTCAGCTGTACAGCCCAATGCATTTATCGTTAACCGAATCTTCGGTATGATGACGAAATGGCACAAAGGCGGCATTTACTCCAAGAACCTTTCCGTAATTCTGGGTGTACTGCAGTCCGTCTACAGCTCACCCAAAGACGGCTACAATATTTATCCCCTCACCATCGCCAATCTCAACGCAATGGGGAAACATTTAGACAAGAAGAAAGGCCAGGACGATCCCCTGAATAGAATCATTCTGGAAATTTTGGACAAGATCTCTGAATTAGAAGACAGTGGCAACCCGGACTTGGAGGAAAAAGCGATTCATGCCTCCAATATCCGCAATGCCTTTTTCGATAACCGCAAAAATATGGAAGACGTCATTCCCCCCGTGCTCCTGGTCACAGTCGATGGGCGGAAAGAAATTCAGCCTCGAAAGCGCCAGGAAATGACGGCAAACCAAAAGCGGCCGCAACGACAAAAAGCGTTCAGTGACTCGAAAATGGAAGAGGCCGCTCCTGTGAAGGAAAAAGAGGCCTCGCCTGCGCCTCAACCTGCGAAACGGTCAACCTCATCATCATCGGGAACACCGGCGGCGGGCTAAGCGGTGATGATGGCCGCGGCGCAATTCGAAACTGAATTTGATAAATGGAATTAATGGAAATCGTTACGCTCGTCGAGCTTAAGAATATCGGGTGTTGGTGCGACGTGGCCATTAGGCTTTACTCGGGGCTTCGTCGCATTTCCACTTGCCATACCCGTTGCTCGAAGACAGGGGCAGGAACAAGACGGCTCCAGCACCTGGATCCATCGGAACAAGCCCTGTAATTTTAGGGAGAATAAACCCGAATCTAATGGGGAGTAATTAAGATTAACGTTTCTGATTCTGACAATTCCGGCAGGGAAGATATACAAGCAAGTGCTGAGGTCAGCCTGCCTTTGAAGTTGAGCACGGCCGAAAAGCAGATTCTGCTGAAGGCCTGCAAGTTATATCGCGCAAAGATTCCGAACTATTTAGATTCCAGACAAACAGAATTTCAAATATTGGAAAAAATTATACAGAAATTGACATAAACGAATTTAAATTGAGCATAAATAATCAAAAGCGCTTTAGGTGGGGCCTGGCGGAGCCTTGAGTCTGACAGGAGTTGAATTATGGCCGAGCGGCAGGTTCTGGTTATCGACAATGACAGAAAGATTCTTGATCCGGTTCGTCGTATTCTCGTTCCCTATGGATTTGAAATACAACTCGCGACGCCCAACGAAGACAGCGTCAGAGCGATCAAGACCCTGCGGCCCGATGCCGTTTTCATTTCGGTCGAAATTTCAGACAAATCAAATTTAGCGCTTTGCAGCAAAGCCAAAAAGGCAGTCGGCAGTCGAAGTCCGGTGGTCGTCGCGACCACAACGCTTTCCGAGTCCGACATAGACTTGCACAGCAAGCAGAGATATCACGCCGACGCCTACCTGGAAATGCATAAACTCTCCTCCGAGCAACTCTGTGCGCAAATCGAAAAGCTTATCGGTTTAAATCAGGACGATTTGAAGATGACCGCCAAGGATGGTGAAACGACCAATTCAGAGCCTGAATGCTCCACATCAAAAAGCGACTTAAATACGAGTTCTGTTAAAATGGATAAGGATCCTACGAATTTGGAAAAAACCGATGTCAGTGTCAATCAAGTCGATGAGCCGGCGTGGCTCAACGAATTGTTGGTTAAAGTAAAGAATGATTCGGCCGGGGATGCCCCCTCAGCGGAATCACAGACGGCCTCCTCCAATGGCAAACAGCCAACCGACAGCGGGCAAAACCGAAGCGATCTTGAGGATCGTTTGCTTGAACAGGAAAACGAAATCAATCGATTGCGGGTAAAGCTTGATGAGGCCCGCCGGCAGGCGACCAGTTCGCCTTTTTCGAATAATTTTTTGCGCTTGCAGGAGGATGCCAGTCACAAAGAGAAAGAGATATCAAGCCTAAAAGAGAAATTAGGTGATTCCGATCAGAAGCTTGTCGAAAACGAGGAACGGCTCAAAGAGCTGGCAAAACGGTTTTTAAGCCTCCAAACCGAATTTGATCAGACAAAGTCGCGCGAAATTAAACTTACGGATGATTGGAAGACTGCCCAGGCTGATCTTGCCAAACTCAACGCTGCCTTCGAGACGTCCCGCAAGCGCAATGATCTGAATATTGAAGAACTAAAGGCTGCGCACGGAGCTGCCCTGGATGAGATAGAGGGAAAGCACAAACAAACGATTCAATCGTTTAAACGAGCGCTAAAGGAAGAAAAAGATAAAAGAAAAGCTGACCTCAACACCGAGATCCAGAAAGAGCTGAAACATGTGAACAAAGAACATGAAGCGCAAATAACAGAAATAAAGGCGGAATATTATAATGAAATTGTGCAGTTGAAATCCCAGCAGGACGACGAGATCAAGGAACTTGAGCTCAAACTGGACCAGCAAAAATCAGAACATCAGGAATCGCTGAGGGCACAAAAAAAGGAACATCAAAAAGAATTTGAAGATTTTAAAAAACGGACAAAAAAAGAGAAAGAAAAATATGAAGCCGCGGCGAAGGACAAATTACAGAAAGAAATCGACAAAATTGGCAAAGAACACAATGAACTCGTTTTGAAAATAAGACAGAGACATACGGATGAGATCGCGAAACTTGAGTCCGCAAATGAAACCGCTCATCAGCAAGCTGAAAGCGCAGTTGACGAATTGGTCAAAAATCATGAGGCTGAGCTAAAAAAAGTGGAAGCGGAAAATCTTTCCCAAATCGAGGAGCTTAAAGCACAATACCAGGAAGAAAAAAGAGAGGCGGTTTCCGCGGCCAACGCTCAATATCAAGATGAACTTGAAAAAATTCGACGTGAAGATGGAGATAAACGGAATGCTGAATTTCAGGCTGAACTCCAAAAAGAGGTAAAGAAAATTCATGAGGAACATGAAGCCCAACTACTGGAAATTAAGTCGCAATTCGAAAAGGAGCTAGAGAACCTAAAATCAAAAAAGGAGAAGGAGATTAAAGCGCTTGAAGCCGGTAAAGACCGGGAGATCAGGGCGCTCGAAGCCGGCAAAGACAAGGAAAGCAGGAAGCTTGAAGCTGATAAGAAGAGCGAAATCAAGAGACTCGATGCCAGGTTGAAACAACTGGAATCCGAGCATCAGGAGACACTGAGCGAGTTAAACGGGGTTCATGAAAAAGAAATCGATCACGTCAAGAGACA
>JASJCE010000103.1 GCA_030066155.1 Desulfobacterales bacterium
CCGTTCGGCTGCGAATAAATTACCCGAAAATATCCGCCACGCCGGGCCATGGATCCGGAAGCTATCGGACGTGCAAAACGCGATAGCAAACGCCAGATAGCAATCATAATACTGGGTATAGACAACACCATCCAGAAAAGATGTGACTGCAGGATAGCACCCCGCATTAAAAACTTAAGGTCCGTTGCGCTGCCATCCTTCATGGGCATACATTAAATGCAAATTTGATATTATGATTCGTTTTTAGATCCGAGCATTTCTTCGGCTTCCATCCATATCACATTGATAATGCCGTATTCGGATCATGCTACTTTCCAGCCTTATATAGCTTCCCGGCCTCCCAGCCAAATAGGCCGTGTGCGTTTCCTTCTGGATTTTCTCCGCCGTCACCTTAAAACGCATACAAGTTATTGATTTTGTTCCGTTGATAACTAATTTATCTGTTTTAAATGCAGGTACTGTTACATCAGACTCGAATTTGGCAAACGATATTCCCGTGATGCCTACCAAAAAAGCATCCAACAAGAAAACGCTGCGCTGGCTGTTAAAGCGCTTCGGCAGGGCCCGCGGCTGGGTTCTTATATCGGTCGGGCTGGGCCTCGGCAGCGGACTTCTGCTGATCGCCCAGGCCCGCTTCCTGTCCCTGATTGTCCATGGGGCTTTTATGGAGGCCCAAACAGTTGGTCGCCTATGGCACTTATTTTTCCTGCTGGTTTTGGTGGTACTGTTACGTGCTGCGCTGGGCTGGGCCCGCGAGGTGTCGGGATTTTGTGCCGGAGCGAGGATTCGCCAGGATCTTCGGATGGAGCTGTTGACGCACATCATGACCCTGGGCCCCGCCTTTACCGGCAATCAAAGCACCGGTGCGCTGAGCAGTACGGTGATGGAACAGGTCGAAGGCCTGCACGATTTTTATGCCTTCTATTTGCCCCAGCTGGCATTGGCGGCGATGATCCCGGCCGCGATTCTGGCATTTGTATTTCCCCACAGCTGGGCGGCAGGGGGGCTATTGCTGGCAACGGCCCCGCTGATTCCAATCTTTATGGTCCTGGTCGGTATGGGGGCCGAAAGCGTCAGCCAGCGGCACTTTCAAGCCCTGGCACGCATGAGCGCCTACTTTCTTGACGTACTCCAGGGATTGCCCACGCTCAAGCTCTTTGGTCGCAGCCAGGGTACGGAGAAAAAGATTGCAGCGGTTTCGAATAATTATCGCAAACGGACCATGGGCGTCCTGCGGGTTGCCTTCCTGTCCTCGGCCGTCCTAGAGTTTTTCAGCTCCATCTCGATTGCCCTGGTGGCGGTGTACCTGGCGATGAGCTATCTGGGCTATATTTCTTTCGGCGCCTACGGCCAGCCGCTGTCACTTGCGGGGGGATTATTTATTTTGCTGCTGGCCCCGGATTTTTTTCTGCCCCTCAGGGAACTGGGGACCCACTACCATGCCCGTGCCGAAGCGGTTGGTGCCGCTGAGGAAATTTTGAAGATTCTGGCGATTTCGGATCCGGAAGCCCCGAGCGGATCGAAGCGGAAGTTGGACACGGATGCGATTCTGATTGAATTTCAAGACGTACACCTGGCATATGAAGGCGGTCGCCGGAGCGCTCTGAACGGACTTGATTTCGAGCTGAAATCCGGCGAGCAGGTCGTTGTCGTCGGTGAAAGTGGGGCTGGTAAAACGACTATCCTCAATTTGCTGCTCCGATTTCTGCAGCCGGACGCAGGCATTATCCGGGTTAACGGTCACAGCCTGGGCAAGCTGGCCCCGGATAGCTGGCGCGACCACATCGCCTGGATCGGTCAAAAACCGATGTTGTTTCATGGAACGATCCGGGAGAACATTAGCTTGGGATGTCCACATGTATCCGAAGAGCGGATCCGGGAAGCCGCCGACAGCGCTCGGGTTCTGGATTTCTCAGCCCATCTGCCCGACGGTCTGGAAACGCTGGTGGGGGAACAGGGCATCGGTATCTCCCGCGGCCAGGCCCAAAGAGTCGCCCTGGCCCGGGCGTTTTTGAAAGACGCGCCAATTTTGTTGTTGGATGAACCCTCCGCCGGACTGGATGTTGAAAATGAATATCTGGTCATGCAGGCTCTGAGAAAGCTATCCCGCCGACGAACGGTGTTGACTCTGACCCACCGTCTGGCCAATATCAAACAAGCAGACCGAATCATGGTCCTGGCGGACGGACGCATCGTTGAACAGGGCAGCTACGAAGATCTGCTGGCTGCCGGCGGAGCGTTCTACAGGCTGGCCAACCGAAAAAATTGAAGACTGAAGATTGAATATTAAAGAATTAATGAATTCTATCTTTTTTATTTGTAGTCCCTGGCGCAACAAGAGAGCAGTATAATCGCAGAGGCAACTTAATTTTGACATAAATTTTCAATAATTCATCGTAGTATGTGTTGATTGAGGGAACCCACGAAAATCCGATAGAATTTATGAGGCTTCTACTTTGGTATCTCGGTCGAGAATTTAAAATGGACAGAATTCCACAAATCTTCAATCTTCAATCTTCAATTTTCAATCATCGTTAACCGGAGGTTACAATCGTGTTGAAAATATTCTGGGAACTCTGGTATTTTATCCGGCTGTTCGGGCCTCACTTCAGGTGGATGGCTCTGGGTACCGGGTTGGGCCTGCTGGCGCTGGCTTGCACGGTCGGCCTCCTGGGATTGTCGGGCTGGTTCATTTCAGCCGCCGCTTATGCCGGTCTAACGGCAGCAACCGCGCTGCTGTTTAATTTCTTCCATCCCAGCATTGGAGTTCGAACCCTTGCCATTGGACGCACGCTCGCCCGCTATGCCGAAAGACTCGTAACCCATGATGTAACCTTCCGGATTTTGCAAAGCCTGCGCAGCTGGTTCTACATTCACCTGGAACCCCTGGCACCCGCACGCCTGATGATGTTTCGCAGTGGTGACGTCTTAAACCGGATCGTCTCAGACATCGATGCGTTGGACAATCTATACCTACGGGTTCTGTCTCCCAGTGTCATCGCTCTCGTTCTTTCGACAGCGGTGGTCGGCTTTCTCTGGTTATTTGACCCTTTTATTGCGCTATGTGTTGCACTGATTCTGGTGACAGCAGGCTTCGGTATTCCGGCAGCGGCACTCCGTTTGGGAGGGCCCAACGGTCGTAAATTAATCCGGCACGCATCCGATCTGCGAATTCACATTGTTGATGCCCTGCAGGGATTGCCTGAACTGTTGGTGTTTGGAGCGTACCGGCTGCAGATCGAAACTGTCAGGCAGAGCAGTCAGGCGCTGATCAGGTGTCAATTGCGAATGAGTCATATTCGGGGACTTTCCTCAGCTTTAATAACGATGTGTTCCGGCCTGGCCGTGGTTTCAGCACTGTATCTGGGTGTTCTTGCGGTTAATCGTCAGACCCTGGACGGCCCGTCCCTGGCCCTGGTTATGTTGACGGTAATGGCATCTTTTGAAGCAATAGCGCCTTTGCCGCTGGCATACCAATTCCTGGGGCAAACGCGGGAAGCCGCCCGACGGCTATTGGAAATTGTCGAAACTGAACCCCGGGTGAAATTTCAGGATCGATCCACTCTCCTGCCGCAGCAATTCAGCATCACATTTGATAGCGTCAGTTTTCGCTATCATGCCGATGCCCCGCGGGCCTTAAACGGGGTGGACATTCATATTCCTGCGGGGGCGCGGGTAGCGGTCATCGGCGAAACCGGTTCGGGTAAAACGACGCTGCTCCAACTGCTGGTGCGTTTCTGGAATCCGGATAGCGGTCAGATTCACATCGGCGACCACCCCATCGACAGCTTCAACGAGCGGGATTTACGACAGCTAATAACGACCGTATCCCAGCAGCCGCACCTGTTTAATGCAACACTCAAAGATAACCTTCTGATGGCAAATCCGGACGCCGCAGATGAGGAATTGATGGATGCGATAAAGGCGGTTCAGCTAATCGAATTCGTGAAGCGTTTACCCGATGGCCTGAACACCTGGCTCGGCGAAGCTGGCCACCGGTTATCCGGCGGTCAGGCCCGACGGGTTGCCGTGGCGCGCGCCCTGCTCCACAGCGGACCACTGTGGGTTTTGGACGAACCAACTGAAGGACTGGACCCGATCACCGAAAAAATATTGATGCAAACATTAAGGCATTATACATCCGGGCGGACCCTGCTGATGATAACACACCGATTGCTCGATCTGGATTGGATGGACCACATCGTCATGCTGGATCAGGGTCGTGTCATCGCCCAGGGGAGCCACAAGGAACTGCTGAAAACTGCACCGCGTTATGCAGATTTGCATATGCGTGTGAGGCATTGATTGGGCCAGTAGTTGAGATAGATATGAGCTGGTAAAATAACAAATCACAAGCAACAAATGCCAAATAAATTCCAATACCCAAATTTCAATGATCAAAACAGATTGCCATAGCAACCTCGCATATTCGGAAAACGGTTTTGAATTTCGGATTTTGGTGATTGATTATTATTTGTTATTTGAGATTTGTAATTTGATATTTCATTTTCGTATCTGAATTTTCAGATCGAATTTAAACCGCTTCCCCGGCACCGGTTCCTCATCATAAATCAATTGTCCTTGAAGAGGTCCGTACTAATATACCGCTCACCCGTGCTGGCAAGCATGGTCACGATGGTCTTGCCGGCGTATTCTTCGCGTTTGGCGACTTCGATCGCGGCCCAGATCGCCGCTCCGGATGAAATACCACAAAGAATGCCTTCCACTTTAGCCGCAGCACGCGCCGTCTCAAACGCATCATCGTTGGAAACCGTAACCACCTCATCGATCAGATCTACTTCCAGCACCTCGGGAATGAATCCGGCACCAATGCCCTGGATTTTATGCGGTCCTTTTTGGCCACCCGATATGACCGGTGAATTGGAGGGTTCCACCGCAATTACCTTAAACGACGGTTTTCTGCTTTTGATTACCTCGGCCACTCCGGTCAGGGTTCCGCCGGTTCCCACTCCAGCCACCAGTATATCGACTTTCCCTTCCGTATCACGCCAGATTTCCTCAGCCGTCGTTTCCCGGTGAATCCTGGGATTGGCCGGATTGGCGAATTGATTCGGCATCCAGGATTTTTTCTCGGATTCAAGAATTTCCTGCGCCTTTTGGATGGCACCGCCCATGCCTTCGGTACCGGGCGTCAACACCAGCTCAGCCCCCATATGCTTGAGCAGGCTTCGCCGCTCCTGGCTCATCGTGTCAGGCATTGTGAGGCAAAGCCGATAGTTTTTGGCGGCACAGATAAACGCCAGCGCAATTCCGGTATTTCCGCTGGTCGGCTCTACGATCAGCGTTTCGGAGTCGATCAATCCTTCAACTTCAGCAGCCTCAATCATGGACGCTGCGATCCGGTCTTTGACACTGCCCAGCGGATTGAAAAACTCCAGCTTGCAGAATATATCGGCATCGATGTCTTCAACCATCCGATTGAGCCGGACAAGGGGGGTGGAACCGATAGTGTTGCTGATAATGGAATGGAATCTCATAGTATGCCTCAATTATTTATTGTTCAATAGTCAATAATCAATGGTTCGGTGATCCAGGAGAAGACAAAAACAACCGAATGGACGAACCGCAATATCGTCAGGCAGCCGGATCCAACGAACTTTTCAGCGCGGTTCGATTTTTTTTGGATTTGTAAATTAAGCGCGGCGTTTCCATGACGACCGTTGTATCGGCCGGCACCGATTCGGTTAGCCAGACATTACCGCCAATGACGGATCGTGCGCCGATAGTCGTGTCGCCGCCGAGGATCGTCGCCCCGGAGTAAATAATCACGTCGTCTTCAATGGTCGGATGACGCTTTTTGCCGCGAAAATCATCGGCCGAATCCTTGGGGATGGACAGCGCCCCCAGTGTTACCCCCTGATAAATACGCACATTCTGTCCAATGTGGGTCGTTTCACCGATTACCACCCCGGTGCCGTGGTCGATCGTAAAACTGTCTTCAATCTCGGCACCGGGATGAATATCGATTCCGGTGACGCTGTGCGCGTATTCCGTCATAATCCGGGGCAACAATGGGACATTGAATTCAAAAAGTTTGTGGGCCACCCGGTACACCGTAATCGCAAACATTCCCGGGTAGCTGAAGATGATTTCATCAAAGCTTTTTGCGGCCGGATCCCCCTCATAGGCAGCCTGCACATCGGTTGCCAGGATTTTTCGAATTGACGGTATGGATTCCAGTAACTTCAGTGCAATCTGGTGGCCTTGCTCATCGCATTCCCGGCATAGCTGACTGTAACGAAAGCAGTCATGCCGGATGCTGCGGCTGATTTGCTCGGACAGCATATCAAAAAGCATGGCGGCCGACTCGCCCATACTGTACCGAAGGTTGACCGGGTCCAGTTTACCCCGCGCGAAGTAACCGGGAAAGAGAATCTCTTTCAGGCGGTCGATAATCTCTATAACGCTTTCCCGGGATGGAATCGGCTCGTAGTCGACATGCGTGTAGCATTCCCTGTCGTTGCAGCTTTCGATTATCTCTTCTGCAATCTTGGGCAACTGGCTCTTGATCTGAGCCAAGGAGTTCAGATCGATTTTACAGGCATCTTCGTCTTTGTAGCGTTCAGCCATTAGAACATGATCTCCCTGTGAGCGGACCCGGGTGCAAAGCACCCGGTTCATTTAAACCCGTTAGAATTGTAGAACGGCGGACATGGCATCTTCGTACTTCTTTTTCATGCCAGCCGCTTTTTCTTCAATTTCCTGTTTCTGAGGCCCAAAATCAATTGGACATTTGGTTTGAAGCTGCTCGATAATTTGTTCCATGTCTTCGATATTTTTGTGAAGCTCATCAACCCGGGAGGCGACTTTTTCTTTTTCAGAACCTCTAAGCCGATCCACTTTGCGAATCATATCATACATCTTTGCTTTCCAGGCATAAAGTTCGGTTTCGATCGAGCGGCAATAGTTTTTGGCATCCATAATTCACTCCTTCCACGGACAATTAACTTGAACGACGGCAGGTGAGTTTTTCGCCCAGGTGTCCGTAAATATGGGGTTCAGATTACAAATTAAACCAATGGTTAAAACATAACATGCATAATCTTTGTGTCAACTTGATCGTTTTCGTTATAACGATCATGAAATCCCCGGGTCTCCTGCCGATTCGCATCGATTCTTTTCCGCAAACACCAGCCCGTTTCATTAAGATGCTGAATAAAAAATGCGCATCGTCATTTTTTTTCTTGACAGCGATTAAGATTCGATGTATTCCCTACTTAAATGATATAGAATGTTTAAGTGTGAATAAAGAAACGGGGTTCAATGAAGCTATCAACACGAAGCCGCTACGGCACACGAATCCTGGTAGATTTGGCCCGCCACGATGACCAGGGTCCGGTTCAGATCGGTGATATCTCCAAACGGCAGGATATTTCGGTGAAATACCTGGAACAACTAATTCGCCCGCTGAAACAGGCCGATCTCGTAACCAGCGTCCGAGGTCCCAAAGGAGGCCATCTTCTGGCAGTCAAACCGGATGAAATCACCCTGGGACAGATCGTCAGGCTGTTTGAAGGGCAAAGCGACCTGGTAGAATGCATCAGCAATCCGGAAAAATGCGGCATGTCCGATGACTGCCAGGTAAGATTGGCCTGGCAGGATGCCACACGGGTGCTGTACGAAAAGCTGGACACTACGACGATCGCGGACCTGATGCAGGACCATCACGCCAGTGACGTGTAGGCCGAATATTTTTATTTTCCGGAACCGTCCAATGCCGTCATCTTCAAATGGTTTTAGAAAAAATTCCGTAAAATGCTGACAGAATTTAGCTTTTCGCTATCAACCAAGCTGATCATAAGAAGCACAAAAAGATAAACATCAAACTTGCAGGAGGAAGTCATGAAAAAAATTCTAATTTTGGGTTCGGGTGCCGGCGGAACAATGGTGGCCAACAATTTGCGCAGAAAATTAAGCGCCAAGGAGTGGGATATCTCCATCATCGATAACGATGAAATTCACCACTACCAGCCGGGATGGCTGTTCATCCCCTTCGATGTCTATACGGCAGAAGATTGTCAGAAGCCTAAACGTGAATTTATCCCCGAAGGCGTAAATTTCATTTTTGATGAAGTCGTCGGCCTCGATAAAGACAACCGCACGGTGGAGGGCAAAAAAGGCAAATATAACTATGACTGGTTGATCATCGGAACCGGCTGCGACATCGTCCCGGAAGAAGTCGAGGGGATGAAGGAAGGCTATTACAAGGATATCCACGATTTTTACACCCTTGAGGGCGCGATTGCCCTCCGCGAGAGGATGAAATACTTTGACAAGGGACGGGTGGTGCTCAATATCGCCGAGCTTCCCTATAAATGTCCGGTCGCTCCAATAGAGTTCGTTTTTATGGCCGATTGGTTTTTCCATGAAAAGGGTGTTCGCGAAAATGTGGAAATCGAAATGGTCACCCCGATGGCAGGTGCATTCTCCAAACCGATCGCATCCAGTATTCTGGGCGAAATCGCTATCCAGAAAAATATCAAGGTAACGCCAAATTTTGATATCGGACAGGTGAATACGGAGGAAAAGACCATAGAGTCCCACCGGGGTGACAAAGTGGACTACGATTTACTGATCGCCATACCGCCTAACTTCGGCGCCGAATTCCTTGAGGGAACCGGGCTGGAAGATCCCCTGCGTTTCGTTGAAACTGACCATTTTACCTTGAAGGCCAAAAACGCCGACAACATCTATGTGATCGGTGATGCCACCAACGTACCGGCTTCCAAGGCCGGCGCCGTTGCCCACTACGAATCTGAAACCATCGTCGAGAATATTATTCGTGAAATTGACGGTCAGGAGCCTCGCGGAACATTTGACGGGCATGCCACCTGCTTTATCTGCTCGGGTTATGAAAAGGCGTTTCTAATCGACTTCAACTACGAGTATGAGCCATTGCCGGGTAAATTTCCGTTCCCGGGCATCGGTCCTTTCAGCTTGCTGGGGGACAGCTATTTAAATTACTGGGGCAAAATGATGTTCAAGTGGGTCTACTGGAACATGATGCTCAAAGGTGTCGAGTTACCCCTGGAGGATCAACTGACATTGGCCGGCAAAATGCGGCACACCCCCGTAGCGGCATAAGGAGGCAGCCATGACAAACGAAGAATTAATTTTGGAGCGACTCGATCGCATCGAAGCCCAGCTGGCTCCGATTACCCAGACCGCCAGCGGAATCAAAGAACTTCGCGAAGACCTGATTCCGTTGAGTGGACAGGCCTTTCGTCTCTTGATTCGAGAGCTGGAAGATGTGGAATCCGGCTTTCAACTCGAAGATTTGATGGTCCTGACGAAACGATTCCTGCGCAGCATCAAACATATCGTATTCACGCTGGAGCAGCTGGAAAACATCGTAGATTTTGTTACCACCATTGAGCCGCTGCTCAAATCCGCAGTTCCCCAGGCCATTAATTATCTGGATGATCTCGAGCAACGCGGCGTCTTGAGAATTATCACCTCCATGCTGGATGTGCGTGCCAAAATTGCGGCGGCCTACGACCCGGATGACATCGACCAGATCGGAGACGGTGCCGTGGCGGCCCTGGGATTGGCGAAAAAACTCAGTGATCCGAAGGCTTCCGAGTTCCTGGAAAAAATAGCCGAACTGCCGTCAAAGGTCGATCTCTCCGGTGCCAAGCCGGTGGGTCCCTTCGGTATGCTCAGCGCACTGTCCAGCAAAGAGGCCCGAGAGGGACTGGGAGTATTGATGCAATTGACCAAGGCCATGGGTGACCTGAAAAACGGCGGCAACGGTTCAAAAGAAGTATCGGAGCCGATCGCCTGATCTTTTTCCCGATTTGTATTAAATCGGTAACGGGAGAAACGGGGAAGCCTGAACTTTCAGTGTGACGGTAGGCCTCGATACCCGTCCTGCTGCAGGCTTTCGTCCTTGCAGGCGTAATTTGCAGCATAAATTCAGGGCTCCCGATTAATAGGAGAATTCCAATGGAAAAACAAATGGTCCAGTGTGAGGACGGGCGGCGCCGACAGGCTCGTATTCACGGAATTCCGAAGCAGGAAGGGGATTTCAAAATTTGGCAGGCCGGTGTTCGCTTAAAAGGCAAGCATGTATCCGGTGAGGCATGGTACAGTTTTAAAACCAAGACCTGGTATTTTCTGGCCGATCCAGACGGCAAACACTCCCATTTGATGGAACGCTTGAATACCCAGCTCAAGCAAGAAACCATCAGGCAGTATAAGGATCAGTTAAGATCCCTGCAATCGCGGCTTACAATCGAGCAGAAAAAAATAGCCCAGCACCGTACCGCCAGAGATGCGCTCAGCACCGAAATTGATGCTGTTGAAGAAAAAATCAATCAGCTTGAGTCCGGTGCGCCGCTGGAAGCTGACCGGCCGCTGGAGTACTCCCGTAACGTCAGAAGACAATAAGCGGGGAATTATAGAGCCCATGGCATCGTGACGCGGTATTTGCTGATAAAGCTTGTCGGGTGATAGGATAGCTTGGCCTTTCGCAGTCCCTCGTCGCCTAAATCCTGCTCGCGGTTGACCAGTTTATACCCAGAGGCCGAATTCGCAAGGAACATCTGGTTGATGGCCTGGTAGACGCCCTTGTACTGGGTATCGCCCTTTTCAAAATGGATCACGATGCTGTCCCGGGTTAAGCCTTCGGCTACCGTATAAGCAACCATATCGCCATTTACCATCAGGGCACCGCCCAGGACTCCGGAGAAGTGCCGCCAGTCCGCCAGGACCCGGGCAATGGCTTTGTTTTCAGCTGAAAGCACATCAGAAGATTCACAATCGCGCCAGGTACACCAGTCCTCCTGCATACCCATGGCCTGCTCGATCAACTCGGGCCCAAACGGCTGGTAACGGAAATTGTATTTTTTAACGAACTGATTGAGCAGATTTTTCTTTTTGTGGTAGCGGTTGCCTTTCAATTCGATGAGTTCGGCAACATCATACTGATAATCCCAATGATCCCGTTCTTCCGTGACGATCGTCTCGTCACCCATTGTTGCGCGCCAGCATTCGACCAGGACCTTCGGCACTCGAATGAAAACTGTTTGCTGATCGGTATGACGATGGTACCGGTTCGACCAATTGACTGAATTCCAGGGTCCTAACGGCGCCCAGAACAGCGGCTCCGGCCGTGCCTGCTTGATCCAGACCAGATCATCCTCCCAGGCCCACTGCAGATTGTAGTCTTCCGACCAGGCCCATAGATTCAGAAAACTGTAGTCAGATGAGACTTGAGGACATGATGCCAACAATTCCTGGTATCTTTCCTGTTTATTCAAATCTATCGGTTCAAATTTTAGATCCATGGCTGAGTGCTTCGGCAAACTCCTTTCCGGCTTGATATGCTTCATCCAGATATTGCGGATGCTTTAGGACATCACCCTCAAAATCAAGCCCGCGATATAATAGCGCTTTCCAGAGCTCCATATCGATGACTTCAAAAAAATACCTCAAACTGAGCAGAATGCCGTCAAACAGCTTCTTGCCTTTGGTTGCACCCGCGGCGATAAAGAGCCCCTTGCGGTTGAAGGTCTGCTGGTCCCTGCGATTCTGTTCGACCCAATATTTTTTGACCCACAGGGATTGGAATCGGTCCATGAGAATTTTCGTGTGCGCACTGACCGTGTAGAAAAAGACCGGTGATGCCAGGATCAAACCCTGGGATGCGAGGATCAGGTCCCGGGCCTTCTGAAAATCATCCTTGAGCAAGCATTCACCGGCCTTATTGCAGCCATATATCTCAAGGCAGGGGGACATTTTTAAATCCCGCAACACGATTTCTTCGACCCGGGCACCGCCGTCTTGAGCACCGTTGACTGCCTTTTTAAGCAGGGTTGCCGTATTGCCTTTACGACGGGGGCTACCGTATACAGCTACTATTTTGGGATGTTTTGCGGCTCCAGTCATAAATATGGTCCCAAATGGGAAAAAGGTGTCAGGTGTCAGTGTTCAAGTTTCGGGCTCCGGGTTTCAGTGTTCAGTGTTCAGGTTTCAGGATTAAGAGAGTCATTTTTGTAATACTTGAAACAGACAACCAATTAACAAAAACCAATATCCAATAACTAATCACAATCCTTTTCGCCCGTCCCCTGCCATCTGTCCTCTGTCTTCTGTCCTCTGTAGTCTGAACACTGAAACCTGAAACCTCACTCTCTGTCATATTTCAAGCACCAGGCCGATCGGACAATGGTCGGAGCCGTATATGTCGTTATTAATAATCGTCTCTTTGATCCAGCCCTTGTCGATGATATCCCGGGTTACGAAAAAGTAGTCGATACGCCATCCCACATTGCGTTCTCTGGCTTTGAATCGATAGGTCCACCACGAATATTTGACCGTGTCGGGATTAAAGTGCCGGAAGGTGTCGACGTAGCCCTCGGAAACAATCCGATCGAGCCAATCACGCTCTATTCTCAGGAAACCGGAGGTATTTTCGTTGTTTTTGGGGTTTTTCAGATCGATCTCATTGTGGGCCGTATTGTAATCTCCGGTGATAATCAGGCTGCGTCCCTGTTTTTTGTATTCATCGGTATAGCTGAAAAATGCTTCGTAGAAATCAAGTTTGTACTGCAGACGTTCTTCACTCATCTGCCCGTTGGGAAAATAAATGTTAAAAAAAATAAAATCACCCAGATCCAGTTCCAGGATACGTCCTTCATTGTCGAATTTCGGCGTGTCAATACCATGCTTGACGCGCTTCGGTTTAATGCGGGTGTACACGGCCACACCACTATAGCCTTTTTTGACGATCGCATAGGACCAATATGATTCATATCCATCGACATGGCGCATTTCATCGGTGAGCTGCGATTCCTGTAGTTTGATTTCCTGAAGGGCAACGATGTCTGCATCCAGTTGCCGGAACGAACCCAGAAAGTCTTTTTTTAAAGCAGCCCGCAAACCGTTGACATTCCAGGATATCAGCGAAATTTTTTTCTTTTTCTTTTTCTTTTTCTTTTTCTTGGCCATCTTTTATTCGGTATTCAAGATTTAAAGGAAGTATATGTGTCGAAAACCCGGTAGCGTTTGTTGAATCGAAGAAAAAATATTTTTTATCAATTGAGGGTTGGGGCGGTTCCTGACAGAACGCCACGGCTGCTGCTGTGTGCCTTGTCGCGTCATGGTTTAATCAGTCCCCGATCAAACCGTTGATCTTGCCGATCAGGCTTGTTTCGGGTTTGGTCTTCAACACCTGACAGATCGATATGAAACACGCCCTCAGGATTGCAGTTTTGGGCCGTGATGACTCAAGCTGGGCATCGATGGATTTCAAATCGGCCATTAATTCGCTCAACGAATCAAAATCAAGTCCCAGCGTACCGGCATCTCTCTTGATGTCATTGATAATCTCAACAACCGCCTCCCGACCGGGGGCGGTTAAAATCGGTTCATCACCAAGTCTGGTAGCCGAATTGCTCGCCATATCGATAGGTCCGAGCAATTCCTGCATCATCTCGAATCCGGCGGCACTCATGCCGATGCCGCCGGAAAGGGTTCTAATCTCGACCAGTTGCAAGCCCATGAGTTCCTCTGCAACCCGGGCGGCGTCATCCCGATCGAGGCCCAACGATGACCCGACTTCGTACATGGATATCTGCGCCGACTGGTCTCCGTTTGTCTCCTCCATTAATTGGATCATGAACTGTCGGGTTGCATCGTTCAGTTCGCTCAATTCCATCGATTCGATTTATCCTTTCGATTCTGGATTTTTAAATGCGGATTTAAGATTTAAATCAGTACTGCTATTTGTCTTGCATTCATGAACCCTATGGCACCGAACCTTCACCGAATGCCGAACACTTTATACCTTTCAACCTCCGGAATGTCGAATGACGATTGCCGAATGACGAATTATGGAAATCGCTATGCTCAACCGATTTCAGCCTTCCAGTATCGAGTATCCAGCATCCAGCATCCTCCCGAATGCCCAACGCCGAAAGCCCAATGCCGATACCCTAAACCCTAAACCTTATACCCGCCACCTTTTTTCAGACTCTCTCAGACTTCGACGACCGCCCGCAAGGCGTCCTGGATGTCCGGATACTTGAATGAAAAACCGTGTGACAATAATTTGTGCGGCACGACTCGTTGACTGGCCAGAAAAACGTTGCCGAATTCTCCCATAGCGAGCCGGATTAGAAAGGCCGGTGCAGGCATGATGGCCGGCCGATTTAAGGCCTCTCCCAGTGATCGGGCGAGGTCACGATATTGAATGGTATTGGGCGCACAGAAGTTGACGGCACCTTCAATTTGATCACTTTCGATGATAAATAGCACAGCCGCAGTCAAATCATCCAGGTGCATCCAGGGAAACCACTGCTTCCCGCTGCCCATGGAGCCGCCGACAAACAGTTTAAAAGCGGGAATCATTTTAGCCATGGCCCCGCCCCCTTTTCCGAGGATGACACCGAACCGCATCAGAACTACCCGAATATCCTTATTCGCGGATTTTGTCGCTTCATTTTCCCATTCCACGGATAGGCCGGCTAAAAAATCATTGCCGGGTCCACGATCCTCTTCGAGTAGCTCATCTCCCTGACTGCCGTAATATCCTACCCCGGACGCACTGCAGAAAACAATGGGCCTGCCTTGCGGCAGACCCGCGGCAACATTGCGGGTGGTCAAAATACGACTGTCGTAAATTAGCTTTTTGTAACTGTCGGTCCAGCGTTTAAAGATGGTGACACCCGCCAGATTAATCACCGCATCGGCATCCTCCAACTCATGTTGCCACTCTCCCGGTATGGTGGTGTCCGCTGAAACATACCGAAAACCCTCATGTCGTATTCGAGGGTGTTCTGAGGAACGACCAAATGCCGTCACCTGATGTCCGTTGCTCAAAAAAAACTCCGCAAGGTGGCTTCCGACAAAACCGGTTCCGCCGGTAATTTTAAAGTTCATAGATATTCTCCCCATGGGAAGTATTTCAGCCCGATTAAAGGGATCAGAAGCAAACGCAAAAAACTCCCGTTACCGGAACGTTTTTTTTGACAAATGCGATAAGGGTCATTACCGCTCAATCCTAGTCAGCGTAGTGGGGTTTGTCAACAAAGAGGGGCCGTTTAAGTCAGGATAGGGACTGATCGTAACACGCAGAACAAATGCCGATGAATTCAAATCGATGACCGATTATTTTAAAATCGGTGCATCCTTTGAGTTGATGGGAAATACGGATTCGAGAGCCTGGCGGTGCATCGAATAGTCGGTCACAGTGAAGGCAACGAATGTGGTAATGCTCGTCAGCCACTCCGTCAAATCTTTTCAGGCTGCAACCCAGCTCCAGCTTTTGAATTTCACCGCACTCGGCCAGAATTTCAAGGTTTCGGTACACGGTTCCAAGGCTGATGCGAGGCATCCGTTTACGAACCATTTCATAGACTTCATCAGCGCTTGGATGGGAAGTGACGTTTCGAAGTTCTTCCAGAATGACCTGACGTTGACGCGTCATCCGGAGATTTGATGATTTTTTCAAAACCGGCACCTCCAGTTTAAGTTTGGATGCATCTTAATTCCCCTGACCGCCGTAAGTCAAGAAACAGAATAGGATCATCGTCTGATGTACGCTTATTCGATCGACAATGATCCCATCACTTTTTTCAATCCGATATTCGAATTCAAAAATTCGATTCGAATATCTTCCAATCCGTAACTCGAATCCTACCGGTTATCAATCCGCATCAGCGTCTTAACCCTTTGCTCTTGGCGCCATACTCTCTGCCGCCGAAACCCGCAACCCGCACCGCACAGCGCGCTCCTTTTTCATCGATCGTCGAGACCGGTAAATTCGCAGACGTCGGGACCGCAATAGTCGCCGATATACTCGGATTCAGGACGATAGAGCATGGGTTTGGGAGCCGCGCCCGCAAATTGCTCTTCAACCACATGGGTGCACCAGCCGGCAATCCGCGCGACGGCGAAAACCGGCGTGAATAGGTCGATCGGGATTCCCATGGAGTAATACAGTGAGGCACTGTAGAAATCGACGTTCACGTAGATGTCTTTGTTTTTGCGTTTCTTAAATTCTTCCTTGCCGGTTTTTTCGAGCAGGGTGGATATGTCATACCATTTGGTGTCACCGGACTTTTCGCCCATCCGTTTTATCATCTCCACAAGAATTGGTGCACGGGGATCGTCGGTGTCGTAGACCGCATGACCCAGACCGAAAATGACCCGGCCGGCATCAAATTCCTGATTGACGTAGTCATGGACCTTGTCCGTTGATCCGATTTTCATCAGCATTTCCATCACGCGCATATTGGCCCCACCATGCAGATCACCGGATAAAGAGCCGACTGCGGCGGCAACGGCAGCATACATGTGGGCTCTGGTGGAAGCAACTTCCCTTGCGGCAAACGTCGAGGCATTAAACGAGTGCTCGGCGTGGCACACGAGGGCCACATCCATAAATCGGGCCACCTCCTCATCCGGGACCTCGCCCGTCAGCATATACAAAAAATTGGCGGCGTGCCCCAGTTCAGCCAGTGGTTCAACCGGTTCCTGGCCATTGCGGATCCGGTGCCAGGCGGCGACAATTGCCGAAAATTTGGGTATCAGCTTGTGTGCCATGCGCAGCGCAGCCTCCATCGATTGGTCTCTCTGCTTAACATCTTCATCATGCTGGGCCAGCATGGGAACCGCCGCCTGAAGCACTTCCATTGGCGTGGCATCTTTGGGCATGGTTTTAAATGCAGCGATCAGCTCGGCCGGCAATCCTTGATTTTCGCGAAAGCGCCGCTTCATCTCTTCGAGCTCGTCACTGGAAGGCAATTTTTCATACAATAACAAATGAGTAACCTCCTCAAACGATGCACCCTGTGCCAGGTCCTGGACGAGATACCCCCTGTAAATCAAGCGTCCATTTGCTCCATCAACATCGCAGATCCGCGTGTCGGCGATTACGACGCCGCGCAGACCGGTATTCAGAACAGGTTTGCATGCTTCTTCCATTTTCACCTCTCTAATAATGTTGTAATTTCGGGCCGTTTAGTTTGCGACAATCGAACTCGCAGAATTAGTCTATCTTAATATACTAAAAATGATTTTATTATGATGTAATGTCAAGCGCTAATTCTGCAAATCCTGCTAGTTTCAGAATATTCGCCGGCCATTCGGCACACCGGTCTGATCAGCTGCCTTCCGGATCGGAAATAGAAAAAATTTAGAAAGTTATTTTGTCCGGAGGACGACGTTCAGGGACATACTCGTGGGAGATTTGACCGTCATTCCATTCCTTTGAAACATATAGATTGCAATAGCAGCTGCCGTATTCTTCAATATCCGGGACACTGTAAACACAGGGGCAGATAATGTCACGGTCGGCATCCCGGTCGCCACTGACCAACCGGCAGGGACACCCCATATACCCGTAACGTTCTTTGTTGACAAGCAGCGCCTCCAACAGCTCAAATGTTCTTTCCTTATCCGTATTGAAATAGTAACCCTTGGCTTCCTGAACCTTTTTCATTCTTTCGTACAGCACTTGCGCATCCATTATATGTCCAATGCCTCCTTGATTTCCTTTTCCTTGAATCCAACGATAACCTTGTCTCCAATGATAATTGTCGGAAAGGAGCATCGTGGATTGAACTTCTTGACATCTTCGATGATTGCTTTTCTTTCATCGCCCTTGAGCAGATCAACATCAACAAATTCGTATTTGATGGTACATTCGCTCAGGTACTTTTTCGTTGCTTTGCAGTGGCTGCAGGTACTCAGCGAAAAAACTTTAATGTCCTTGTCGGTCATAAGATCATCCTTTCATAGTTTGCAGTATCACCCGGGCGTGAAAGCGGCCGTCGAATTTTGTGAATTTTTGAATAATCTCGGACAATAGCAGAAAATGGACTTGATTTATATAAAAATATTGTGCCGCGGCCGGCTCACTAAGGCTACCAAAAGTTGTACCAATTAACCTGAGAAAATTGAGTTCAATCAAATTATAATAATTCCATATTATTATGAGAAATCGACATGGGATCAGGAAATTATGTGTCCCAAAATGAGACAGGTGAGACACCGTTTTAAAAAACCAAAGCCAATCAGATGCGAGAGTTGCCGAAATCATGGATTTGAGGCTCATTAAAATTTTTTGGGATCCTGAAGTGATCCGTCAGACCGACCAAAAGAATATTAAAGTCCTGTTATGGTTTATTTTTTTGGGTTTGATGGTTTTAACAGTGATAGCTGGCCTCGTTTAACATCTGGTGCGATCAGTTTGCAATGGCTTGTTTCAAATATTACCTGATACATATCTGTCTCATGAAACGCAATTCTTGGTTGTCGGTCTTCACATTTCCTCCCACCAATCATCGATATGAAGGTCATGCAGACAATAATTTAGTATTCTCAATTGGTTACGAATATGAAAAAATAGCCTCGAATATCGTTTACTACACAAGATAAATGGCACGGAATTTGTTTATTGATAGTGATTGATTGTCGTTATCAATCAAAAGGCCGGCAGCGCACTCCTTGATACAAGCTATCGTAACATCAAAACAATTTTCATTGCTGATTTTCCGTCCTTTTTCAATGTCCGAAACGGATGAATAACACCTCGTCTTTCAATAAATGGATATCGCTATTTTTGAATAACAATCAACCAAGCAAGGGAGGCAATTTATGGCTGAAAAAAAAGACATCTCCAAAAAGAAGGAGATCGACATCAATTCCGTAACCACCTGTGACGCAACCGCACAAATGCTGCGCAAGGCCCGCAAAGACGGCGTCGAGACTGCGTTTGACCGTGCAGCAAGCATGAAGGCCTGCCCGATCGGAGCGGAATCGGCCTGCTGCAAGCATTGCGCCATGGGCCCCTGCCGTCTGAACGCCAAGGATCCGTACGGCAAGGTCGGCGTCTGCGGTGCCACGATTGACACCATCATGTCCCGCAATTTTGCCCGTATGGTGGCTGCCGGCGGAGCGGCTCACACCGACCACGGTATGAGCATGCTGGATCTATTCCGCGAGGTGGTCAACGGCAACATCAAGGATTATGAAATCAAAAATCCAATCAAGCTGATTCAGGTGGCCGAATACGTCGGAATTGAAACCGAGGGGCGGGAGACCAATGAAATCGCAGTCGATCTTTACGAAGAGCTGGAGCGCACCTACACCCAGGTTGAAGGTGAGATTCCGTTTGCGAAGAGAGTCCCGGAAAAAACCCTTGAAACCTGGCGTAAACATGGTATCGTGCCGCGCGGCGCGATGCGGGAAATCATGGAATTAATGCACCGCTCTCACATGGGCGTGGACCAGGACTACGCCAATATCACCAAACAGTGCAGCCGGACGGCGCTTGCCGATGGTTGGGGTGGATCTATGGTTGCCACTGAAATTTCGGATATACTCTTCGGTACACCGTCCCCTGTATCCATCGAAGTCAATATGGGTGTTTTGAAAGAAGATCAGGTC
>JASJCE010000104.1 GCA_030066155.1 Desulfobacterales bacterium
GGGCGTGATTTGAGCAACGGCCCGGGCAAGTTGTGTCAGGCCATGGCAATCGACAAGTCCTTTAACGGATGGGATGTCAAGCAGGGCAAAAACCTGTGGATCGAGCCTTTCCAACGGTTTCCGGCCGAAGCAATTCAGGCCGGTCCGCGCATCGGAATTGATTATGCCGATCCCGCAGATCGCGATGCCCCTCTGCGATTTTGGCTCGAATAATTATTTTTTCACCACGCTGTCTGCTGACAGAAAGGATACAAAATGCAAAAGATCAAGATTTCAGTGGAAAATGTGTCCGTTGAGGCCGAGTTATTGGATACGCCGACGGCCAAGAAAATTTTAGAGGCCCTGCCCCTGGAGAGTTCGGTCAACGTCTGGGGCGATGAGATTTATTTTGATGTCCCCGTTAATCTGGAACCGGAACCGGATGCCCGCGCCGAAGTCGACGTCGGTGATCTGGCGTATTGGCCGGCCGGCCCGGCATTTTGCATTTTTTTCGGACCGACCCCGGTCAGCGTTGGAGACGAACCACGGGCCTATAGCCCCGTAAACGTTTTCGGTAAAGTTGTGGGTGATCCGAAACAATTTAAATCGATAACCGGCCAGGCTACAATTCGGGTAACCCGGGTTGATTAGCCGGCCTGTCGGACTAAAATAAACCCTCTACAGCTTCTCCAGTCAGCGAACTAAATGAGCACATCATAATTTATGCAATATGCTTCAGTCGTTTAACGAATTGCCAATTACTTGACGGTTTTTTTTAAAAAAAATGATTGCTTAGCTCATTTTATGCTTGCATAAATCACTATAATCCTGCATAACTTCCTATCCGTCTTTTTCATCGCGGAGGCCTGTTTTACAGGCAGCCGGTCATTGCCGGATCGACACTATCTGTCAGTCACTGCTACACTTTCAAATTCAACAGATGTTAATCTCATATCAATTAGGCATTTCTGAGCGGAAAAGATCATGCAACCTGTTGTAGCCAGCGGATCGTTCTCACCATGGGAGCCCGGCGTATTCAGTCTGGTCGTGTTTGGCCTGATGATTATGGCGTTAATCGCCCTGCTTCTGTTTGTTGCCTCCTACCTCGGGCAGAGAACCCCTAACAGCGAGAAATACAGACCCTATGAAAGCGGAGTCATTCCCACCGGAAGTGCGCGGTTGCGCTATCCGGTGCCCTTTTACCTGGTCGCCATCTTTTTCCTGTTGTTCGATGTTGAGGGTGCCTACATCTTCTCGTGGGCCATTGCCTGGGAAGAGCTGGGCTGGGCCGGTTGGCTGCAGATTTCGTTTTTTATCACGGTGTTGATTCTGGGTCTTGCGTATATCTGGAATAAAGGGGGACTCGAGTGGGGGCCGACGCGCGCGAAAAAATAAACGAACAAATCCTCAACAACGCCGACATCGTTATTAACTGGGCCCGGAAATACAGTCTCTGGCCCATGTTTTTCGGTTTGTCCTGCTGTTTCGTCGAAGAAGCGACAGCCTTTACGCCGCGCTACGACATGGCACGCTTCGGTGCCGAAGTTTTGCGGCCATCACCGCGGCAGGCGGATCTATTGATTATCGCGGGAACCGTATTCAAAAAAATCGCTCCGGTGGTATTACGGCTGTACGAACAGATGGCCGAGCCCCGCTGGGTGATTTCCATGGGATCCTGCTCCAATTGCGGCGGTATGTACGACGTTTACAGTGTTGTCCAGGGGGTGGATCAGATCCTGCCGGTGGACGTCTATATCCCGGGTTGTCCGCCCCGGCCCGAGGCGGTGCTGCAGGGCCTGATCATGCTGCAGGATAAAATTACCGCCGAAGAACGGCCGACCCGCTCCATATTGCACCTTCCGGGCGGAAGCCAGGGAACCCAGAAACCCATCCTGGTAGATGGCGTCACCAAATCACGCGATCCGCGCGGTCCCGGCATGGAGGGCATCGACATCCGGGGGACATCGGTGGTGCCGGATAGGTTCTGGGACAGCCGCTCCGATGGCATGTGGACCCCGCCGTCGCCACCGATCGAGCTGGATGAAAAATCCGAAGGCCTGATACGTGAATTACAAAGCCGTTTCGGTGATACCGTCAAGCCTGAGGCTAACAGCTGCGACATGCCGTCCATCAAAGTACCGCAAAACCAAGTCAAAGATGTTCTGCGGTATCTCAATTCCGAGGCGAGCATTCCGTACAAACGACTGGACGATCTGACTGCTGTCGATGAAAGCGCCCGCCGCAAGCGCGACCTGTATCCGGATTTCACCCTGGTCTACCATTTGCTGTCTTTCGACCCGGCTGCCCGTTTGCGGGTAAAAGTGCCGCTGACCGGTCCCGATCCGTCGGCGGATTCGGTGACCGATATCTGGCCCTCAGCCAATTGGTACGAGCGTGAGGCCTATGATCTGCTTGGCGTGAAATTCGAGGGCCATCCGAACCTGCAGCGCATTATCATGCCCCTTGACTGGGAGGGTCATCCGCTGCGCAAGGACTACCCGGGCCGGGCAACGCAGATGGCGCCCTATACCCTGGCCGATGCCCAGAAAAACCAACCTCCGGACGGTGGTATCTATGTCAAGGAGACGGACAAGGAAAATCAGCTCGTTTTAAATATCGGTCCGCACCATGTCAGCGTCCACGGTTTGATTCGCTATATTGTCACATTGAATGGTGAAGAAATCACCTCAATGGATATCGAAACCGGGTATCATCACCGGGGGGTCGAGAAAATCGGTGAAAGACAGACCTGGCATCAGTTTATCCCCTATGCCGCCCGGGTCGACTATCTGGCCGGAGCAGCGAATGATTTGCCTTACGTTCTGGCCGTGGAAACGATGGCCGGCGTCAAGGTTCCGGAGCGGGCGAAGGTCATCCGGGTATTGCTGAGTGAGCTTTTCCGATTGAGCAACCACCTGGTGTGGCTGGGGACTTATGCCCACGACGTCGGGGCGATGGCCCCCAATTTCTACGTGTTCCGGGAACGCGAGATGATAATGGACATCGTGGAGTTGATCACCGGGGGCAGACTGCATCCATCCTGGTTTAGAATCGGCGGGGTCGCTGCGGACCTGCCGGAGGGGTGGAAGCAGCTCGTGGATGATTTTGTCAAGATATTTCCCAAGCGTCTCGACGAATATGAAAGCCTGATTCGCAACAACCCGATTTTCAAAGCCCGGACCCAGGGAATCGGACGAATTTCCCTTGAAGACGCCATGAGCTGGGGTGTGACGGGACCGAATCTGCGTGCCTGCGGCCTGGAGTGGGATTTGCGCAAGGCATTTCCCTACTCGGGGTATGACAATTTTGATTTCGACATACCCACCGCCGAGGGCGGCGATTGTTATGCCCGGTATCTGATCAGAATAGATGAAATGCGTCAAACGCTGAAGATCATCAAGCAGGCTGCCGACAATATGCCCTCCGGGCGGTACGTTACCGATGACTACCGCTACGCCATCCCGGAGCGCAAAGACATGCTGACCGACATCGAAAGCCTGATTCACCACTTTATCAACGTCACCCGCGGCCCCAAGGTGCCCGTATCCGAAGCCTACGCCTCATGTGAAATCCCGCGCGGCGAGCAGGGCTACTACCTGGTCAGTGACGGTCTGGGCTACTCGTATCGGACCCGCATCAGAGGTCCCGGTTTTGCCAACGTTCAGGTCATGCCGTTGCTTTCGGTGGGTGAAACCGTAGCCGACTTAATTACAATTATCGGCTCGGTCGACTATATCCTGCCGGATATCGACAGATAATTGATTTTGGGTTTTGGATTTAAGGAATTGGAATTCGGAAGTTGTAGATGAGGCTTGGGCATTATTGCACTCAGCTGATGAGTTTTTGATTTTATGATACCTGCGGAACTCAAACAGTCATTGAAGGAACACATCGATCGGGTTGAGCATCCCCAGGAAATGGCGGTGGATGTAATTTTCGCGATTCAGGATTTCTACGGCTACATGACCGACGAAGGCGTGCAGGAAGCCGCCGATCTGCTCAACATGTCGGCGCTTGAAATCGAACAGCTCGCCACTTTTTACACCTTTGTCTACCGGGAGCCGGTCGGCAAATATGTGATTCATGTCTGCGACAGTGTTGTCTGCTGGATGAACGGCTATGAAACGGTCTGGGAATACCTGTGCCGCAAGCTGGATATTGAGCCTGGGGATACCACATCGGATGGGCTGTTCACGCTCCTCAAGGTCTGCTGTATCGGCTACTGCGACCGGTCTCCGGCCATGCTGATCAATCGCAAAGCATACGGCCATCTGACGGCGGAGAAGATTGACGAAATATTGGAGCACTTGAGGTCCGAAGCATGAACCGGACAAGCCGGTATTTATTATTGATGTTTGAAGATTGAAGATTTGTGGATGTCGCTTCGCTCAGTCATCTTTTTAATTCAAATAATTCATGAATTTCATTGACCCAAAAAGATCTTCATAAATTTTATCCTGATGGTTTATTTCATTGGAGCATTTGATAATCGGTTTTGTTTCGTGCTTCGAATATCGAAACTCATATGTTCCCATCGGCATCCTTAACCGAAAAATTAATCATATAGCAAATGGCCTGAATATATGTCATCGAACTATCCACAAGTTCTACTTCAAAATCGCAAACCGGACCGGATTGCGACGTTGGACGAATATCGGCAGAGCGGCGGCTATCAGGCATTAACCGATGTTCTGAAGGACTTTTCCCATAAGGACGTGCAGGAAGCGATAATGGACTCCAATTTGCTCGGCCGGGGTGGGGCTGCATTTCCGACCGCGATGAAATTAATGTCCGTGGCCGATGACGCCGGATTCCCGCGTTATATCATCTGCAACGCCGATGAAATGGAACCGGGCACGTTTAAGGACCGGGTCTTGCTCCACGCCGATCCGCATATGGTGATCGAGGGAATCATCATTGCCGGCTACGCATCCCAGGCGGCGCACGGCATTATCTTCATCCGGCCGGAATATGAGAATGCCGCCAGAATATTGGAACGAGAAATTGAACTGGCCAAACAGGAAGGGTACCTGGGCAATCATATCCTGGGCAGCAATTATTCCCTGGAACTCATCGTTCATCGCAGTGCCGGCCGCTATATATGCGGCGAGGTCACGGCTTTGATGAACGCCCTGATGGGCAAGCGTCCCAACCCCATGAAGCCGCCTCCGTATCCGACGGAAAAAGGCCTCTGGGGTAAACCCACCGTGCTGTCCAATGTCGAGACCTTTGCCTGTATCCCCCATATCATCCGAAACGGCGGGCAGTGGTTCAAGGATCTGGCCAAAACCGAAAACGGAGCCGGCACAAAAATCTTCTGTATCAGCGGCAAAGTCAATAAACCTGCATGTTACGAGCTGCCGGTTGGCGTTCGTTTGAGCGAAATTATCGAATCCTATGCTGGCGGCATGACGGCCGGATCCGAGTTCAAGGCATGTCTTCCGGGCGGCGCGTCGACCGGGTTTTTACCCCGCGAGCATTACGACATCGAGATGGACTTTGATGCTCTCAAAAGCGTCGGCAACCGGCTCGGCACCGGCGCTATTATGGTGTTTGACCACCAAACCTGCCTGGTGGCAGCCACCGTCAACCTGATTGAGTTTTTTGCCCGCGAATCCTGCGGCTGGTGCACCCCATGTCGGGAAGGCCTGCCTTACATTCTGGATATTTTGAAACGAATCGAAGCCGGCGACGGCGAAGCCGAGCACATCCCCATGCTCGAAGACCTATGCAAATCCTTGTGGAATGCATACTGTGCCTTCGCGCCCGGAGCCGTCGCCCCGGTGGAAAGTCTGCTCTGGCATTTTAAAGATGAAGTGGAAGAACATATCGAGCAGAAGAGATGCCCTTTCAGGCAATAGAAGCTGAGACGGTGTTAGATGGAGATTAGGTGGTTTTAAAGTGCTGATGGAGTGATGGAGTATCGGAGTAATGCAGTATTGGATGATAGCGGAATTCTATCGATTTTATCTTTGCTTTTCAATACTCCAATACTCCAGTACTCCATTACTCCATTACTCCGATGTTTATACGCCGAAAACGATGCACACAAAAATAAGCAATAGAGTGTTACATAACTGACCCTCATGCCTAAAATCGTAATTGATGACATAGAAATAGAAGTTGCGCCGAAAACCACGGTTATCGAGGCTGCTGCGCAACTGGGCATTATGATCCCCCGCTTTTGCTATCATCCGGCCCTTGGATCCGTGGGTGCCTGCCGGGTTTGTGCCGTCAAGTTCCTGGAAGGCCCGTTGAAAGGCATCCAGATGAGCTGCATGGTCGAAGCCCAGGATGGTATGGTCGTTTCCACGACGGACAAGGAGGCCGCAGATTTTCGCAAATCCGTTATCGAGTGGCTGATGCTGCACCATCCCCATGACTGCCCGGTATGTGACGCCGGTGGACATTGCCTGCTACAGGATATGACGGTATCGGGCGGTCACGGCATCAGGCGCTATGCGGGCCCCAAGCGGACTTACCATGATCAGTATTTGGGTCCGCTCATTCAACACGAAATGAACCGCTGCATTCACTGCTATCGATGCTCGCGGTTTTACCAGGAGTTCACCGGTTATACCGACCTGGGTGTCATGCGTAATGCCAATCACACGTATTTCGGTCGTTTCGAGGACGGCATTCTGGAAAGCCCGTTCACCGGAAATTTAAGCGATATCTGCCCCACGGGGGTTTACACGGACAAGCCCTCGCGGTACTTCGGCAGACGCTGGGATTACCAGCGACAGCCGTCGTTGTGCGTCAATTGCAGCCTGGGATGCCATACCATCGCAAGTGTCAAATACCGGGAAGTCAAACGGCAGGAAGCCCGTTTCAGTCGTGACATCAACGGCCATTTCATTTGTGATCGCGGTCGCTATGGCTTTTTCTACGCTAGCCTTGATTCCAGACCGCGCGAGGCCTCCGTCAACGGCAACACCGCCCCATATGATGAGGCGCTGCAGGCCGCTTCGACGAAGCTTGGACAAATCGAGCAGGAAGCGGGAACCGACGCGATTGCTATTTTGGGATCCGGACGCAGCAGTCTCGAGACCCAGGCCATGGTCAAACTGAGCAGCCGTTTGAGAAACTGGCGCTCCCCTGCCTATTTTATGGATTCGATAACTGTCGCCAAAGTCCGAGCTGCCATCAATAGATTGGAAACGGGACTGACGGTATCAATGCGGGACGTGGAATCTGCTGACCTCGTTCTCTGCATCGGCGCCGATCCGATGAACGAAGCACCGATGCTGGCGCTGGCCATGCGCCAGGCGCAATGCAACGGCGCCCAAATCGTTGTCGCGGATCCCAGACCGATTTCGCTGCCCATGACGTATCAGCATCTGCCGGTAGCGGCGACCGATCTTTACGGATTGGTTGGCTCATTGATCGAATCTGCAGTGGATCGTCAAACAGCCAGCCAGGGGGGTGAGAAGGCCAGTCGATTCTATGATGCGCTGCCCGACGAAGACCTCCCTGCGGGAATTTCCGAAGACCTATTCACGGCCTTGGTCGACCGTATCAAAGACAGCCGCCAGCCGGTAATTGTCTGCGGCACGGATGTTGCGCCATTGCCGGTCAACGGAATTGCGGCAGATCTGGCCCTGTATCTCAAGGCCGCCGGTAAAAATGCGGGATTGTTTTACCTGCTGCCGGGAGCCAACGCTTTTGGCGCCGGACTGCTTTCCGACAGCGAGGTATCCCTGCAGAGCATTGTCGAGGCGATTGAAGGCGGTCAGGTCAAGGCGCTGATCACGGTCGAGTCCAATCCGCTGCATCACTTTCCGGATCGGCAGCGATTGATACAGGCTCTGGATAAACTCGATTTGCTGATCGTTCTGGACTACCTCGACACGGATGCCCTCGAAAAGGCGCACTTTTTCTTTCCCTCCACCACGCTTTATGAATCAAACGGAATATTCGTCAATCAGGAGGGCCGGGCCCAGGTGGTCCAGGCGGCTTATGTCGGCGGTTTGCCGATCGTTCAAAGCGGCGGCGGCAACCATCCACCGCGGATTTACGGACGCGGGGTGCCCGGAGTCGGTACCAGGCCGGCCCGGCAGATTCTGGCAGATTTGGCCGGTGAGAACTTCAAGCCGGAAGACGAGGGGCAGCCGGCGGCAATTTACGGGTTTCTGGCCGAGATCATTCCGGAACTGGCGATCGAAAACCCTGGCGGCGCGTTTCCCGAAAACGGAATTCAAATTCATTCCGGTGCCAAAACGGATTCACAGTTTGCATCCGATCAAACCGGCCAGGACCGGCTGTCAACGGAGGATTCCAGCGCACTGAGCCTGGTTTTAACGGATTTGACCTTTGGTAGCGAGGAACTTTCAGGACATTCCGAGTGTTTGTTCGAACTGGAGCCGGAACCGGCAATTCTGCTGCACTCCAGTGATGCTGCAAAAATGAATCTTGCCGACGGAAGCCTTATCGCGATTGAAACTGCAGGCGGCAGCTGTCAGGCCAAATTAAAAGTTATTGAAAATATGGCGTCAGGAGTGGTAATTGTTCCCCGGCACCGTAAGTTGGCCTGGCAGATTTTTGCACCCGGAACAACCGGCATTGGCCGGGATCAAATAAAAAAAGCGCAGGCTTGATCTTTTAACTTCGTGGGCAAACTCATCCTAACATTAGTGATTTGCCTCGGGGAATTTTGGCATACAGGGCGGGCACCGCCCAGAAGATATGTATAATTGAAAGAATTCCATAATTTTAGGCAATTTAGGCATTTTAAACTTTAGGCATTCATATTTGTTATGGACTGGCTGATCGGTTTCATCATATTGGTCGTTAAACTGGGTGTGGTACTGGTTGCGCTGCTGCTGGTGGCAGCTTACCTGGTGCTGGTGGAACGCAAATTCCTGGCACGGCTCCAGATTCGCTACGGACCCAACCGGGCCGGTAAGTTCGGATTGTTGCAGCCGTTTGCCGATACGATCAAAATGATGATCAAAGAAGATATTGTGCCCGCGGCGGCCGACCGCATGATATTTCTGCTGGCCCCGGCTGTGGTGGCCTTCACTGCTCTGTTGATGTTTGCAGTCGTGCCCTTCGGCTCCGATCTCGTAATAGCCGGGAAGAAAATCCCCATGGTCATCTCGGACCTCAACGTGGGACTTCTTTTCGTTTTTGCCATGTCAGCCCTCGGGGTCTACGGTGTTGCCCTCGGCGGTTGGGCTTCCAATTCGAAATTCAGTCTCCTGGGCGGCATCCGCGGTGCAGCCCAGATGATCAGCTATGAACTGGCTTTAGGCCTTTCACTGGTGCCGATCGTCATGGTGGCGCGATCCTTCAGCCTGGTGGATATCGTCAATGCCCAGGCCAATTATCCGTTTGTCCTGGTACAGCCCGTGTCGTTCGTCATTTTTGTCCTCAGCGCCATGGCGGAGAGCAAACGCATTCCGTTTGATCTGCCTGAAGCTGAAAACGAACTCGGAGCCGGCTATCACACTGAATACAGTGGCATGCGCTTCGGTCTTTTCTTCCTCGGCGAATATGTGCACATGCAGGTCCTGGGAGCCTTGACGGCCGTATTCTTCCTCGGCGGCTGGCGCGGACCGCTATTGCCGCCGGTGATCTGGCTGTTCATAAAAATAGTTTTGGTGGCCCTGATTATGATCTGGATCCGCGGCACCCTGCCGCGGCTGCGGTATGATCAGTTGATGTCCCTGGGCTGGAAAGTTTTGATTCCAGCTGCACTTGTAAATATCATGATAACCGGAGCGATCTTACTGTTGTAGCTCCGTTATTTGAAACACATATAAGAATAAATCACTATGTCATCTGCAATTGAAGCTGTAAAAGCACTCGCATCGGGTTTTGCGACAACTCTTAAACACCTGTTTCGCAAACCTATTACCGAACAGTATCCTGAATTTAAACGGACGTTGCCGGAGCGCACCCGGGCCCGGATCATATTAACCCGCGATCCGGACGGAAAGGAGCGTTGTGTGGCCTGTTACCTGTGTTCGGCGGTTTGTCCGGTCAACTGTATTTCCATGCAGTCAGCCGCTAAAGCGGACGGCCGGCGCTACGCTACCTGGTTTCGAATCAATTTTGCCCGCTGCATTTATTGCGGCCTGTGCGAGGAAGCCTGTCCGACCTCGGCCATTCAACTGACGCCGAATTTCGAGACCTGCGAAAAAGATATTCTGAAGCTGGTGTATGAAAAAGAAGATCTGCTGGTCGACCATGGCGGTAAAGACAAGGATTACTGCTTCTACAAGTACTCCGGTATCGTAACCGATGTCGGCGGCAAAGGGGAGCATGCCAAAGAAGATAAGCCGGTCAACATCAAAAGTAATATGCCATAGTGGGTTGGACCCGTTAGAAGGTTGAGCCCGTTTAGCCCGTTGCGCCTGTTGCGCTAATTGCGCTAGTTGTTTTTATAGGACCTATAGGCCCTATTAGTCCTATCTAGCCCGTTGGCCGGTTGGAGCTTGAGCTCGAGAATAAAAGAAAATTAATTATCCAAACCGGTTAACCGGAAAAACCGGATTATTACTATGACCATTTACGCACTCATCTTTTATCTTCTGGCGATATTGATTCTGGTGACGACCGGTCTGGCCATCACCCGGCGGGACATGGTGCATGCCGTGGTTTACCTGATTTTTTCCTTCTTCGGCAGTGCCATGCTCTTCTATCTATTCGGCGCGCCGCTGCTGGCTGTTCTGGAAGTGATCATCTATGCCGGCGCAATAATGGTGTTGTTTTTGTTCATCGTCATGATGCTTAAAATCGAAACCGTCCGCCAGCGGCTTTTTCCGTTGAATCAATGGCTGCCGGCTGCTATCTGCGGAGCGGCATATCTGGCACTGGGTATCGGAATGGTCGTATCCGACCCCAATAGCCAGAGCCCGCTGAAAATCGCCCAAGCCGATCCCGGAGCATTTGGAAAGTTTATTTTTCAGAAACACTGGCTTTCGATTGAGATCGTTTCCCTGCTCCTGCTGGTTGCGGCTATTGGCGCCTTGCTGTTAGCAAAGCGTTCCAAACAGGGCCCGGTGCAAAAGACCTCCGAAGGTGAATTATGATTGTCCCCTTTAATCATGTTCTGGCTTTAGCCGGTCTGTTGTTTCTGATGGGTATTTTTTGTGTCGTCGTACGCCGCAGCCTGATCATGATATTGCTGGGTGTTGAAGTTATGTTGAATGCGGCCTCGATTGTATTGATCGGTGCGTCACTGTTGTGGCAGAATCTGGAGGGTCAGGCCGTAGTGCTGTTCATTTTCGCCATCGCCGCCACGGAGGTCTCAATTGGATTGGCACTGATCGTATGGGCGTATCGGCGAACCGGAAGTGTGGACCCGGAAAATTATAATATCTTGAGTTAAGTTGATTGCAACCCGAATGCGAGTAACCAGATGACAGGTGATCCGTCTCTAACAGCAGCTTTACTGGCAACGATGCTGCCTTTTGTTGCCTTCGTTTTGATTATGATCTTTACCCGGGCCCATGCAAGGCTTTCGGCGGGTCTCTCCATCGCAGCGGTGACGGTATCGCTGTTGAGCGCCATCCTGCTGCTGGTTCGCCATTGGAATCTGGAAACTCCGATCGAATATTTCGGGCGCTGGGTGGTATCGGGCAATATTACCATTCCGTTCGGTTTTCTGCTCGATCAGACCAGCCTGCTTATGTTTTGTGTGGTTGCCGCGATCAGCTTTCTAGTGCAGGTCTACTCCCTGGGATATATGGCCGGAGATGCCGGATTCTCTCGTTACTATGCCTTTATGTCCCTGTTTGCCTGGGCCATGCTGAATTTAACCTTTTCCCCCACCATGCTGCAGTTATATATCTTCTGGGAGCTGGTGGGCCTCTCCTCTTACCTTCTGATCGGTTTCTGGTACGAAAAGTTCAGTGCCACGGAAGCCGGCAAAAAGGCCTTTGTCATGACGCGCTTTGGCGATGTCGCCTTTTTTCTGGGGCTTTTGCTGGTTCTCGTCCATCTGGGCAGTTTAAATATACTGGAAATGAACGGCGCTCAGGTGACAGACCGGATGCCGACCATGTACATCACCCTGTCGGCGGTACTGATTTTCGGCGGGATTGCCGGTAAAAGCGCCCAATTCCCGCTGCTGACCTGGCTGCCGGACGCCATGGAAGGGCCCACACCGGTCAGCGCTCTGCTGCACTCCGCGACCATGGTCGCCGCCGGCGTGTATCTCTTCGGACGTCTTTTCCCCTTTTTCAGCCATTCGGCCACCGCCATGGGCATCTTTATGCTGATCGGCACGATAAGCATGCTGCTGGCGTCCACCATGGCGATGGTAACCCGGGATATCAAACAGGTCTGGGCCTATTCCACCATCAGCCAGCTGGGCTTTATGATTATGGGGCTGGCTGCAGGAAGTTATTTTGCCGGAATGTTTCACCTGACCACCCACGCCGGTTTCAAAGCCCTCCTGTTTCTTTGCGCCGGGGTTTTCATCCACAGCTATGAGACCAACGATATATTCGACATCGGTCGTTTGGGAGGGCGCGGACTAAAGGTCCCGGCAATCTGTACCATCATTGCGGCAGCCGCCCTGGCAGGCCTGCCGCCTTTATCCGGATTTTTCAGCAAGGAAGTCATTCTCGGAGCGCTGGCGGATTTAGGCAATCCGATATGGCTGGCGGCCGGATTGCTGGGGGCATTTTTAACCGCTTATTATACCTTCAGGTTGATTTTTATCATCCTGTTTCCACAGCAAGACAAAACCGAGATATCATCGGACCACAGCCACGATCATCATGACCATGGCGGTTACTGGATTATGGCGTGGCCATTAATCATATTGGCGACAATAACCGTGTTGCTCGGCTTTTTTCAGGGGCCCCTGGATTCCTTTTACCAACGCCAGGCCGATATAGCTTCCCTGGCTGCCGGTCATCACGCCTGGCTGCCTTTTGTGGCCATCGGATCCGCCCTTTTCGGTGTGGTTCTGGCCTGGCTGGAGTTTGGAAGAAAAGGCGCATCCCAGATCGGATTCATTGATAAAATTGTCCCGCTGAAAAATCTCTTTGCCGAACGCTGGTATATCGATCGCTTTTATCGTCGTTTTATGGATTTATTTATATACGGCGTTGTCTCTAATTTATTTACCCGCAACGATCAAAAAGTGATTGACGGGGGCATCGACGGTCTGGGTCGGGGAACAGTTGAATCCGGTCGCCTCGTTTCTTTGCTGCACCTGGGAATGGTGCAGTACCGGCTGCTGACGATTTTTGTGGTTCTGGTTTTACTGGGAATCTATTTTTTCCTGTAAATTTAATTTTAGGCATTTAATTATCATGGAATATACCGGCTTTCCGTTTCTGACGGCAATTTTATTGAGCTGCGTTGCAGGTCTTTTTGTTATTCTTGCTCTTCCCGAACAGCGCAAAACCGAAATTAAGTGGGTAAGCGCGGTATTTTCCGGAATCACGCTGATTCTTTCCCTTTATCTCTTCGTCGCTTATGACAAAAGCCAGGGCGGGCTGCAGTTTGTCGAAAAATACCGCTGGGTGGAATCCATCGGGATCACCTATCTCAATGCCGCCGACGGATTTAATCTGCCCATGCTGTTGTTGACCGGCATCGTGTTTTTCACGGGTGTGCTGACCATGTGGGAACTGGACTACCGGGTCAAAGAGTTCTTCGCACTTTACTTTCTGCTCGTCGCCGGTGTGTTTGGCCTGTTCATGAGTATGGATCTCTTTTTTATTTTTGTCTGGTACGATGTGTCCCTGTTCCCCATGTACCTGTTAATCGCCATCTGGGGCTCCACCCGCAAAGAATACGGCGCCATGAAACTGACGCTTTATCTGCTGGCGGGCAGTGCCCTGATTCTTCCGGCAATCGTTTATCTCTTCGTCAAGTCCGGTCTGAATACATTTGATCTGACAATCCTGATGCAGCCCGGAACATTTTCACCATTTGAACAAAAGCTTGCCTTTATATTTTTGTTTGTCGGCTTTGGCATCCTTGCCGCCGTTTGGCCCTTTCACACCTGGTCGCCGGTGGGGCATGTGGCCGCCCCCACGCCCGTCAGTATGGTCCACGCCGGTGTGCTGATGAAAATCGGTGCATTCGGTGTCCTGCGTGTGGGTATTTTCCTGTGCCCGGAAGGCTGGCAGTACTGGGCGCCGCTTATGGCAGCCCTGGCCACCATTGGAATCGTTTACGGTGCATTTGTCGGCTTGAGTCAGAAGGATCTGAAATACTGTATCGGCTATTCGAGTGTCTCCCATATGGGGATTGTCGGGCTCGGGTTGGCCACTGTCTCAGTAGACGGTTTAAATGGAGCCGTTTTTCAAATGTTTGCCCACGGCATTATGACCGCGTTATTCTTCTCGGCCATCGGATATATCTATGACCGCACCCATACCAAAATGATCGATGAGCTGGGCGGATTGAGCCGGATTATGCCGGTTGCCTCGACCTACTTCATCGTTGCCGCCATGGCCGGCATCGGTGTACCCTGTCTGGCCAGTTTCTGGGGAGAGCTGGTGGTATTTATTGCGGCCTTCAAAACTTATCCCCTCTGGGGTACGCTGGCGGTGTGTGCTCTGGTGGTTAGCGCGTTGTTCATGTTGCGCGTGGTGCAGCGGACATTCTACGGCCCCAAAAATGAAAAGTATACGGAATTATCCGATATATCATTCGGCCTGGGGATTCCCCGGATGATCCTTTTAGCCGTGCTGGTGCTATTCGGTCTTTTCCCCTCGCTAATGTATGATATGATCGATACGGCCTCTATACCCTTTATGAATGGATTGCCCAGATGAATTGGTCTCTTTTTTTTCCCGAGCTGTTTTTCTTTGCCGGCGGCATGATTTTCCTCTTCATGTCCATGGCGAAACAGAGCAATCCCCGGCGGGATTATATCACGGCGTTGACGCTGGCAGTGATCGGGGTAGTGGTCTGTCTGGCCTCGGTCCGGCAGGAAGGGCTGCTCTTTTTCCAGGCCTATCGGGTGGATCTCTTTTCGCAGGTATTTAAAGTACTGCTATCCATTGGATTCTTTTTGATCATTTCAATCTGTTCCAATCTCAACGGTGTCGCCGATCGATATCACCCGGAATTTTATTTGCTGCTGTTTGTCTGCACGCTGGCCATGATGCTGCTGGTCAGCAGTGTTCATATCCTGACCATTTATGTTGCTCTGGAGCTCAGCAGCTATTCCCTTTACGTCCTGGTTGCATTGCGGCGCGACGAAAATATCGGCCTCGAGGCGAGTCTGAAGTATTTTCTGGTCGGCATTTTTGCATCGGCCGTCATGATATTCGGTGTGGCCTTGCTGTACAGTACGGCCAAGGCCACCTATGTGTCGGATATGGTCCGGGTATTGCCCGGTATGCTGGACTCACCGGCGGTGGTTATCGGGTTGTTGCTGACGCTGTGCGGCTTCTTTTTCAAGCTGGCTGTGTTCCCGTTCCACTTCTGGGCACCGGATGTCTACCAGGGCGCCGCAAATCAGGCAACAGCCTACATTGCCACGGCATCCAAGGTGGCAGGCGTTGCGATATTAATCCGCATGGTGGCGGTCAGCGGCGACGGCAGTATTTACCTGGTGCACGTCCTGGTGACCCTGGCAATCGTGTCGATGACCGTTGGAAACCTTGCGGCCATTGTGCAAAAGGATTTTAAGCGGCTGCTGGCGTACTCCACCGTTGCCCATGCCGGTTATGTTCTGATCGGTATATTGAGCATGAATTCAGCCGGCTACATGAGTGCCATTTTCTATGTCACGGCCCTGCTGTTCATGAAATTTACCGTTTTCCTGGTCGTGGTGGAAGTGGCCGACGATGGTCGCAACCTGGAGGTTTCGCACCTGGCCGGATTGTATCGCCGGTCACCGCTGTTGGCCATGGCGCTGATGGTGTCCATTTTCAGTTTGGCGGGCATTCCGCCGACCATCGGTTTTACCGGTAAGTTTCTGGTGTTTATCGCCGCGTTGGAAAAAGGCTATCTTACCCTTGTTTTGATTGCCATGATCAATGTTGTCATCTCGCTTTACTACTACCTGCTCATCCTCAGGGCCGCTTACCTGCTGGAACCTGAAGAATCCCAGGCCGGCATTCAATTATCCATGCCCACCAAATTGCTCACCGGTGCACTGGTCGTGGTAATGGTCGTCTTCGGTATTTACCCCCATCATCTGATTGAGTTGACCAAGGCTGCCGCACGGGTCCTCGGCTAGTCGTTATTCGTTATCTGTTATTGGATATTCGAATAACCAATTACGAATAACCCAGATCTTTATTAGCCAAATCGTTCAACACTTAATGTTGTTATGTCGAGGCTGGGTCGGTGGCCGGCAACCAATTGGGATACGATTTTGCCGGTGATAGGGGCAAGGGAGATGCCCAGCATGCCGTGTCCGGTGGCGACAACGATATTGTCGTAGCGCGGGCTGCGGCCGACGTATGGCAATCCGTCCGGGCTGCAGGGCCTCAGACCCCGCCAGATTTCGACCATATCGGGAGAATCGAGGTCGAGATCCGGTAGATATTCCCGTGCGGTGTCGAGGATGGATTGAACCCGAGGCATGTTAATCACATCATTATAGCCGGCAAGTTCAAGTGTTCCGGCCAATCGCAGTTCTTCCGCCATTGGCGTCAGCACGACTCTGGCCTCAGCCATGGCAAGGGGGAGCGCCGGGCATACCGCAGGCCGACGGAAGGTAATGCTGTATCCCTTGGCGGGCTGCAGGGGAAGACCGATCCGCAGGCGGCGTGCCAGATTTGCTGACCAGGCTCCGCTTGCAATAATGATATGTTGAGTCAAAATTTCACCCCGGGTGGTTGTCACCCCGGCAATCCTGCGACCGGAGATTTTAAAATCCAATACTTCACACCCGGTCAGCAGATGCCCTCCTTTTTTTTCAATATGGCCGGCCAACTGACGCACAAACCGGTCCGGTAGCAGATGGGCATCATGGGGCAAATAAGCTCCGCCAACGGCCGGAGTTTGAAGCGCTCCCAGATAGTCGCCTAGGTCTTTTTTTTGTAGAATTCTGCTTTTGATACCGAACGCTTCAACCAGATGAATATCTCGAATGCCGCCTTCAAAACCGTTGCGGGTTTTGAATATTTCCAGCATCCCCCGCTTTTCCAAACCGAAATCCAGCCCTTCCAGATTCGTCAGTTCATCGAAAAGCTTGAGACTGGCCGAATGCAGAGCGTGCAGCACTGGAATGGATCGGTGAACGTGAGTCGCAGTGCAGGCCCGGCGAAAATGCCACAACCAGGCGATCAACTGTCGATTCAGACGTGGTTTGATGTAAAACGGGCTTTGGGGCTGGAACATCCACTTGAGCCCCTGGAAAAGTACACCGGGTGCCGCCAGGGGTATACAGTAGCTTGGAACGATAAGCCCGGCATTGCCGTAGGAACTTCCGGAGCAGATATCATTTTTATCCACCACTAGGACATCTTTGCCCAGTTCGTTGAGATAATGGGCGCAGCAAATACCGACAGCGCCACCGCCGATTATCAGCATCTCTGTTTCTCGGATCATATTTTCAATCGTTTAACCGAATCCAATACAGATTTCAGGTTGCACCGTCCGTGTAGCCGGTCAGGATTGTGATACTGGGCCTGAACAGCAAACATAGGAGTCACTGAGGTTTTTTTCTGCCTTCACGCCAGTTTTCATAAAAGTCCCAGGTGACATAGGCATTTATTTCTTTAAGCTGATGATCCATGTCGATTAAGCTGGCCCGCAGTACGTCGCCGATAGAAAGCAGGCCAATGAATTCACCATCTTTTTCGATCGGCAGGTGGCGGAGAAACAAGCCCAGCATCATTTCCTGCAATTTGTGAATGCGCGTACTGTGAGGAGCCGTTTTCAGCGGTGAGGACATATGATCTCCGATTTTTTCGTTTCGAGGATCAAATCCTTCACTGGTCGTCTTGCGTAATAGATCCCGTTCCGTCCAAATGCCGACGAACCGATCATCTTTCCTCACCAAAATCGCGCCTATTTTGAGATCGACCATTTTCTGGCAGGCCTCTTGAATCGTCCGGTTCCATGGAATGGAAACAATATCACGTTGCTTGTCTTTGACGATGTCTTCTGCGGTATGCATGGTATACTCCTTTTATCCACGGCAGGATTGTCATATTATATTAAAAAGCGGCGGGAAACTTTTCCCAATCGGGACCACGGTTGATCGATACAACACCGGTACAGCTATCTAAAGCAGATTACTGATAAACGTAAGACTCATTAAAGGTTCATACAAGATCAATCGTTATTAAGCAAAACTAAATTGTTGTACTAGAATCGATTAACTTTGACATACCGGGAATTTATTATTATCAAAAATAACGATTGCGAAGAAAACAGAACCTATATCGGCTCTGTTTTTAGCGTGGAACAGGCAGCCAATCAATCTGAATAAGTCAATTTACAAGGCACCGGAGTAAATAGGAGGTGAAAAATGACAGATATTCTGAGAACGCCGGAAGGGCGATTCAACGATCTGGAAGGCTATTCGTTTCAGCCGAATTATATTGATGATTTGAAGGGCTACGAAGGCTTGCGCATGCATTATGTAGATGAAGGCCCGTCTGATGCAGCCCATGTTTTTTTGTGTTTGCACGGCGAACCGACCTGGAGCTACCTGTATCGCAAGATGATTCCGATGTTTACAGCTGCCGGCCACCGCGCCGTGGCGCCGGATTATTTTGGTTTCGGCCGCTCCGATAAGCCGATTGCCGATGAAACCTACCAATTCGATTTTCATCGTGATTCATTGATTGCGTTTATCGAACGTTTGGACTTAAAAAATATTGTCCTGGTTTGTCAGGACTGGGGCGGGCTTTTAGGCCTGACATTGCCCATGGACCTTTCCGGACGGATCACCCGGCTTATTGTGATGAACACAACCCTCGGCACCGGGGATATAAAACTGTCGAAGGGCTTTCTGGCCTGGCGCCAATTTGTCGCGGACAACCCGGACTTTGATGTCGCCGGTTTAATGAAGCGAGCCAGTCCAAATCTGAGCAAAGCGGAATGTTCCGCCTATGAAGCCCCCTTTCCCGATGCGTCCTTCAAGGCCGGCGTTCGACGATTTCCGGCGATGGTGCCCGATAATCCGGACGCAAACGGTGCGGCCATTTCGCGCCGGGCCCGGGAATGGCTGAAAACCGAATGGTCCGGTGAGACTTTCATGGCCATCGGTATGCAGGATCCGGTGCTCGGCCCGCCAGTGATGCAGCATCTGCGCAACCTGATTCAAGGTTGTCCGGATCCTCTTGAGATGCCCGAGGCCGGCCACTTTGTTCAGGAACAAGGGGAAGTCGTCGCAAAGAAAGCCCTGGAATCGTTCGGACTATGATGCCGGCTGGCAGGGAAAAATGAATATTGATTATTGAA
>JASJCE010000105.1 GCA_030066155.1 Desulfobacterales bacterium
CCCAGTTCGTCGGCGATGTCGCCGGCAGGGACCTCGCGCTCCATGCAGACCACCACGATCGACAGGCGGGTTGGATCCGCCAGTAATCCGAAGGTCTCGGCAAGTTGGGCCGTCTGGTCTGGCTGCAATCCAAAGTTCTGCATGGTTCAACAATTAAACTATTGTTCAAGTGTTGTCAAGTAATTTTTTGGTCAAGCTATTTAGAGATTCAGAGCGATACTATCTCAATACAGGCAATACGTTATGCAGATATTAATTATATAGGGAGTTAAGTCTGCAGATTTGATTGCTCTGAATAAAAAGGATTATTGATCAGCCAGATCAGACATCGCGTGAATCTAAGCCCAACGCCTTGCGTTTGTTTTCAATGTGGCGAATGATGATGCGTGATGCCTTTTGCGGGTCAGGCTCAATTGCGAAAGTGGCGCCCACAACATCCTCCAGCCCCTTCGTCAGGAGGTTGACCACATTCATGCTTCCGGTAACGGGCGGCATGGGACCCAGGTGAGTCAGAACCCCGGACGCAACAAAATAGCAGCCAATGGTCGCTGCTTTTTCCGAATACCATTCCGGCGCCGATCCGGCCACCGGCAGATCACTGATGTCACAGCCAAGGGTGTTGGCCAGGGCTGACACCAGAACCAGAATACGCACGTTGTCCACACAACTTCCCACGTGGAGAACGGGCGGAATACCCAGGGCGGTGCAGATTTCCTTGAGCCCCGGACCGGCCTGCTCCAGCGCATCCAGCGTTTTGAAGCCTGCTTTGGCATGGGCCACTGAAACACAGCCGGTATCCAGCACCAGGATATCGTTGGCGATCAATTGAGAAGTCAATTCCCGGTGGCCGTAGTCGTGTTTGATCTTGGGGTTGTTGCAGCCGACGACGCCCACCGCACCTCGAATTTTCCCGGCCTTTATGGCATCGATCAATGGATCGGGTGTTCCGCCGAGGGCGCCGATGATCGCCTCCACTGAGAGTCCGCTGACGACCTCCTGGGGCCGAACAGCGGGAATCGCCACCCGGTTTTGATTGCGTCGCGAAAAATTTTCCACCGCCGCTTTGACCAGACCTTCAGCCTTTTGATAGGCGTTTTCCGGTGTGAATTCGTGGTGCTCCATACCCGGGAACTTGGCTTTTTCCGAAGTCGAAATCATTTTAGTATGATAACAGGCGGCCGTCTGGCTGATGGACGGCATGATACACTGGTAATCAACGATCATCATCTCCACCGCGCCGGTGACCAGAACGAGTTCGGTCATCAGATGATTGCCGGCCATAGGCAGGCCATGGCGCATCATCAGTTCGTTGCCCGTACAGCAAACCCCGACGAGATTGATCCCGCCGGCGCCGTTTTCTTCGGCCTGTTTTAACAATTCCGGCGCATTGCAGGCGGCAACCACCGTCTCGGATACGACGGGGTTGTGGCCATGGACGACAATATTGACCTTATCGTCCTGAAGCACACCGATATTGGCGGTGCTCTTGTTCGGCTGGGGAATACCGAACAGAATATCCGATACTTCGGTGGCGATCATGGACCCGCCCCAGCCATCCGACAATGCATTGCGCATGGCGTGCACCAGGATGCTGACCCAGTCGTTGTCGACTCCCATGTGGGTGCGGTGCATTGCTTCCGAGGTTTCCCGATCGATGCCCCTGGGCGTCATGCCGACTTTTTCCCAGATTGCTCTGCGCTTTTCCGGAGCACGGGCCAGCAGCGTCACCGAAGATTTGCGGGTTCCGTAATCTTCCTGCATGGCATGGGCCAGTTCACCGGCCAACGTCAAATCGTCTTTGCCGTCCACCGCCAACCCGTACTCGGCCGCCACGCTGTGCAGCTTCGCCGGATCCTTAATGGAATACCCGGCGGCCTTGCCCTCGGCCACCTTGAGCAGCACCTCCACCAGATCCCGGCCGTGATCGGAATGGCTGGCCGCACCGGCGGCAATCATGCGGGCCAGATTCCGGGCAACTATAATGTCCGCGTCAGCCCCGCACACCCCCTGCTGGGGCCCTTCACCAAATGGGTCCACCCGGCAGGGACCCATAATGCAGTTGCGGCAGCTTAACCCTGTCTCACAGTACCCGCAATGCGGCTGCTGCGCCTGGTGGCGGTCCCATACCGTTTCAACCTGATCGTTGTCGGCCTTTTTTAATAAAGCCCGACCATCCTCGGTAACCGTATAATTGTCATGTAGTGCATCCATAAGTCCTCCTTAATTAAGCCGCCCGGTAAAATAAGACCGGGTGGATTGTAGATTGAGTCTAACTGCGAAACAACTTGATCGATTGATAAGTCGGCGTCTTAATTTCTTTATGCTGCGCATATTATTTTTTTTGCTTTTTGCTTTATATCTAATCGCAAACCATTAATCCGTACGGATAGCATCAACGAGATCATTTACTTCGAGATTGCGCTTTTATGTTGTATAAAATCCCAATCCGGCTAATTTTCAGAACGGATTAATTAACTGTCGTACGTCGCCAGCTGGGCTTTTTTGGCGGCCGCAAGCAGAGCGAGACTGGCCGGAACAGCACTTTCCGCGGTGGCCTCGGCCGATACACTCCGGGCTATTTCATCGGTTTTTTTCTTCATGGCATCGGCCATTTCCTCGTAGGTCAGGGCATCTGACTTGCATACTTCGACACATGCCGGTATCAAGCCCTGGGCCCTGCGCTCATCACAGTTGTCACACTTGGCTGCAATCGTCTTTCCCGGCGGCGCAACCCAATCTTCGTGGAAACGTATGACCCCGTAAGGACAGGCCATGGCGCAGGAGGCGCAGTTAATGCAGGTATCGGGATTGATCATCACGGTCTCCATTTCCGAGTCACGAAAAATGGCACCGGACAGGCAGGCCAGCATGCAGGGCGCCGGGTTGCAATGCCGGCAGCGGTTGGGGAAACCTTCCCCATAGAGCCCCACGCCCACATGCACCCGCGATTTGGGCAGGGGGGCTTCCATTATGGCTGTATGCAACTGTTTGGTTCGCGAATGTGCGACAGCACAGGCCGCCATACACTGCATACAGCCCACACATCTTTCCGGGTGGACCACAACTTGTTTCATCGGAACCTCCTTCTATATCATCAGCTGTTTGAAGTTAAAGGTCGGTTGCAGCAATACCTTTTTGGGCACATTGATCGGGATTTCGTTCTGAATCAGGCCCATCAGGATACCGCCCTGCTCGATGGCATTTAACATCACCGCACCACAAAGCGTATTTTCTCGAAAAACCAGCTTGCGGTAGGTTCGGCTGCCGGGATTCAGGCTCGCGATGACTTCATACTCAGAGGTGTCGGGGGCATTCACCATACCCATGGTCATCACATCAAGGCTCAGAATTCGCAACACGTTGCGGCTCAGACTGCCCCGGTAGCTCACGGGGCGCCCCGCCATATTGGATCCGGCAATGCGGCCCTGGGTGACGGCTTCCGGCCAGATGGCATTGACCCATCGCGTTTGACGCGAAACATCGACACACTCGGCAACATCGCCGGCGGCAAATATTCCGGCAGCACTGGTCTCCATCTGTTCGCTGACCAGGATGCCAAGATCGACATCGATTTTATCCCGGGGCACAAAAGACAACGCCGGCAGAACGCCTTTACCCACCACGACCATGTCACAGGTCGCGTGCGACCCATCCGACAGCCGGGCGCCGGCCACCGCTCCGTTTCCCTCAAACGCCTCAACGCTGATGCCGACCCTGACCTTTAGCCCGTAATTGCGAAGCTCATCCAGAATCAGTTTGCCGGTTGTTTCATCGACCTGCAGGGAAAGCGGGTAACCCGATGTGATCAGCATGGTCACGTCAAGTCCCTTTTTAAGCAAACCATAGGCAGCTTTGAACCCCACCAGCCCGCCGCCCAAAACCAGTGCTTTTTTTGCCTCGGAGATTGCAGCCAGCATATCGCGAATATGGGCCTCGGTTCGCATGAAAAAGATGTTATTCAAACTCAGGCCCTCGGCTTTAATTGGGCGGGGATCCGCTCCGGTCGCAATGAGCAGTTTGTCAAAGGGGAGATATGCGTCGTTCTGGATCATTACCCGCTTTTGATCCACATCGATTCCGGAAACCCGGTTTCCCAGTACGGCAGAGATTCTCAGGTCATCGTAAAAACTGCCTTTGCGGATGGGAAGTTTGTCCGATGAAACCTCTCCGGCCAGAACCATGGCGATCATGGGCCGGCTGTACGGGGTAAAGGTCTCATCGGCCACGATGGTGATGCCGCCCTCAGGGTCCAATTGCCGAATGGTTTCAGCCGCAGAGACACCGGCAATGCCGTTTCCCAGAATAACGTAATCCATCACACCTCCCGTTTTAGTTTGGTTATTGATTATGTATTCATTCAGACCCCTGTCGAGTTATATCTGGCAATTTGTGGTAAAAACAGAAGGTTTCAGGTTTCAGCGTTCAGGTTTCAGGAGTTGGTAGCTCATCTTCTCGCATGCTCTCGTGCTTGTCCTGTAAAAGAATTTTTGAATCAGGAAATCTGAAAAACGAAAAGTTGGTTTAGGTATCAAAAAGAATCGGCACTCATTTTTTGGGCGGGAGTATGGCAGCGCCAGAATTGTGTGTCAAGGCATTAAAGCGGCACTGAAGTCTTAATCGGAAACTCCCTTTCCTTAGATTAGCGGTTCGGCCCGAAACACTTCAACCAACTCAATAAACTCACAGTCATCGCCCCATCCCGGCAACCACCTGGGAGATGTGGCAGACTTTGGTTTTCAACTCGTGGCGGCGGATGCCGTAGGATAGTTGAATCATGCAGGCGGGGCAGGAGGTGACGAGCATGTCTGCTCCGGTGGATTTAAGATTTTCCATTTTACGGTCAAGCACCCGCTGGGATAGATCATAGTGGGATAGGGCATAGGAACCGGCGCCGCCGCAGCACCAATCCGCTTCGGGCATCTCCCTGTATTCAAGTCCCTTTACACTTTTGAGAATTTCTCTGGGCTCCGATGAAATTCCCTGGCCGCGCGAGGCATGACAGGGGTCATGGTATGTTGCCACAACCGGATTTTCAGGGGAAACGGAAACGGGTTTATTGGTCAGGATTAATTCCACCATATCCTTGAATCGGGATGCAGCCTTTTCGGCCTGCCCCCGGCGGTCGTCATCGGCAAAAATTTCCGGATATTTCTTTAGAAATGAGGCACAGCTGGAACAATCGGTAACGATGGCATCGAATTCATCTGATGCCAGGATATCCAAATTTTTACCGGCCAGTTTTTTGGCCGCGTCCAAATCACCATAGGATTGGGCCGGCAACCCGCAGCAGCAGTTATTGAGCAGGGTAACCGATTTAGCCACTTTTTTCAGAAGCTGCAATGTTGCTTCACCCGCTTCCTGCTGAATGACATCGACACCGCAGCCGACAAAGTAACCGACGCGCAGGGACTCCCCGGTACCTTCATAAACGCCCGGTTTGAAGCGATCGCGAAAGGGCAGCGGCGGAAGCTTTTCGATGATGTCTTCGGCCCGGGAGAAGTCGCGTCCGAAAATCCGCAACAATCCCAGCGCCCGTGCCATCCGGGATATCCCCGTGTTTTTGCCCAGTGCGACAGCGCGTGCCGCCAGGTGCAGGCGCCGGGGATACGGCAGGAGGTAGTCGAACAGCATCTGGTGAACCGGTTTCCGGTCAACCTTTTCCAGGTATTCCGAGCGCGCCTTGACCACCAGGTCCGATGTGGGCACGGCGGGAAAGCAGTTCGACGTGCAGGCCCCGCACCCCAAACAGTCATACAGCGGCTCCTCTAGTTCTTTGTCCCAGTCCAGGCGCCCCTCGATCAGGGCTCGCAACAACGCCAGCCGCCCGCGGGCCACACCCGATTCATGACCGGTCGACCGGAATATGGGACACGCCACCTGGCAAAACCCGCATTTGTTGCACTGTGAGATTTCGTCGTAGTATTCGGATATGTCCATTTAATATTAAACCCCGATAAAATGAAATGAATGCATTCTGATTTAAATTCTTTATCTGGACAGGATTTACAGGATTATTTGGATATCTTTTAGTTTTGGTTTCCGGAAGAAACCAAAATACCTAACCCGCTTCTCGGAAATATCTTTGACCGGCATTATGAATTTTAATTATCGGTCGACCTCATTTCGCTGACAGGCGAAAGCAATTTTCACGATTTCTTCAGAAAACCGTGAAACAATCCAGTTCATCCTGTTGATCCTGTCAAAAAATAAATTTCAAAAGGAATCCATTTCCTTAAACCTTTCCCGGCAACCGGCCGGGGGCAAACAGGTTGTGCGGGTCTAGCTCGGCTTTGATGCGGCGCATGATCTTCCAGGCGCTTCCCGGCAGGCCGAATACATCATTGCGTTTTCTGAATTCATCCGGTGCCTTTTCCAGCAGGATGTGGCCATCATGCTCTACAGCAAGTTCGCACAGATGTGACCATTGTTCACTGCTCAAATCATCAATCCCGGCCAGAACTCTGCCACAACCGAAATCCAGTGACATCAGCGCCGACGGCAGCACTTCTCCAAAAGCATTGATGAAAACAGAAACCCGATCCAGCAAGAAATCGCCACGCAGGATAAAGTCTGACTGAGATATCTGATTGTAGGCTTCCGCTATGATGCCGTCATGAACATCATAATCGACGGGTTCTCGTAAATTCAAATTACCGCTGCTAAAGATTTCAGAACACATTTCAAACTGATAATCGACGGTCCGGGAGAACCCTTCAAACCCGATAATAAGGTCCCATTTCCCGGGATCGGCATCAGAAGCAGATGGCACCTCCGGGTTGCAGACAACAAAGGCCGGCAAACAGGTCGACCCTAATATTTCAAGGGCGGTGGCCGCACATGCGTCCAGTGCGCCCGATGCGGATATGGCGGAACAGCGCTCCGGCATGGTCGACACCCGCCAGGTGGCCTCAGTGATAAATCCAAGGGTTCCGGCCGAACCGGTGATCAGCCGGGTGATGTCGTAGCCGGCTACATTCTTGACGACCCGGCCGCCGGCCGCAATCAATTGACCGGAGCTGTTGATATAGCGGAGACCGAGCAGCATATCCCGCGGAGCCCCGTATATCAGTCGCTCAGGGCCGCAGGCCGCGAGGGCGATCAGCCTGCCGACGGTGGAGCTGTCCTGGAAAAAAGGCGGTCTAAGCGGCAGCCACTGGTTGTGCTGTTTCAATTTCTGCTGGAGTGTTTTAAAGGACATACCGGCCCCGACGGTAACGACCTGGTTTGGGGGATCATAGTCAACGATATCCGAAAGAGATGACGCGGCAATACGCACTGCATTTTCTACACCTGAATTGCCGTACTGGCGATAAGTTCCGCTGCCCACCGGTTCCACCGCCAGACCCCGGGACGCGGCCTGCTTGATTTCCTGAATAATTTCGGCAACCGTTCCATTACCTGAAGCACCGGCCGCTGCCGGCCTCCTTTCATCCGTTTTTCGGGGGGGGATGATTTTCCCGGGATTCAGAACATTATCCGGATCAAATGCGCGTTTAAGTGCGCGCTGGACGTCAAAATCGTCTTCTGAAAATACCATGCGCATGGCCTCGCGCTTCTCGACGCCGATGCCGTGCTCGCCGGATATGGTGCCACCCAGATCGACGCAGGCCTGCATAATCTCCCAGCCGGCCTTTTCGACCCGGCGCAGCTGATCCTCGTCCCGTGAATCAAACAACAGCAGGGGATGCAAATTGCCGTCACCGGCGTGGAAGACATTGCCGTGCTCAAATCCGTATTTCTCGCTGATCTGTGCGACTTTTGCCAGGGCTTCCGGCAGTCTGGTACGGGGCACCGTGGCGTCGTTAACCAGATAATTCGGCGCCAGACGGGCTACGGCGCCAAACGCCCCGCGCCGCCCCTGCCACAGCCGATTGCGCTCCCCTTCATCTTTGGCTTCCTGGATATCACGACAATTGGTCTGCTTGCAGATTTGCTGAATACGGCCGGCCTGTTCCTTTAAACCCGCTCTGGGCCCCTCTACTTCGATGATCAGAACTGCTGCCGCATCGCGCGGATAGCCGCAGGCATAGCTGTCCTCGACGGCTTTGATGATAGTGGCATCCATCATTTCCAGAGTATTGGGGAGAATGCCGGCTGAAATAATATCGGAGACAGATGTTGCCGCATCCGCAATCGAGTCATAAATGGCAAGCATTGTAATAACTTTTTCGGTTTGCGGCAAAATGCGGACGGTCACTTCGGTGATAATTCCGAATGTGCCTTCGCTGCCGACAATGGCCCCGCGTAAATCGATGCCCGGCGGATCAAGGGCAGCACCGCCGGTACGCAGGATCTCCCCATCCGGCAAAACCACCTCCATACCAAGAACATGATTGGAAGTTACCCCGTATTTGAGACACCGTGGGCCACCGGAATTTTCACCAAGGTTCCCGCCGATGGTGGCAACTTTTTGGCTGGCGGGGTCCGGCGCATAAAAATAGCCCAGCTTCGCCGTAGCATCCTGAAGTTCCAGATTGGTGACCCCGGGCTGCACGACCGCACTGCGGCTCCGGGGATAGAGTCCCAGGATTCGATTCAATCGGGAAAGGCAAATGATCAGGCCCTCGTCGGCAACAATCGTACCCCCGGACAGGTTCGTCCCGAATCCCCGCGGCACGAAAGAAACCCCTTCACGGCGGGCCGCCCGGACAACCCGGGCCACCTCCTGACCGTCTGCCGGAAAAACGACAACTCCCGGTTTGCCCTTGGCCAGCGAAGCATCATAGGAATACAATTCCGAAGCCGTGCGGGATACGGCCACGTGTTCTCTGCCGACAATGTCATCCAATTGGCGCTTAAAATTATCGCTGATCATTATGCTTATCCTCAATCAATATTCAATATTCATTTCCCCGCTGCGCGGGGTTAGGGTTTTACCCACCGGACAGCCAGGAATGCTCCCGTGTTTAATTTCAATGCCTGGCCCTCTTTCTCAATTTCAGGCACGCTTTCAGGATCGGTGTCTTTGGCGAAATGAATAGCTGTTTTCACGATCCCATCAACAGGTGCAACTGCATGCATGTCGTCAGGCGATCTGAAAAACATTTTTTGAAACAAACGGTGGCCTTCAGCAGCTTTACGCATTCTGCGGGTGGCCCAGGGACTCAGGCTGTTTAGAGTTGTTGCCACGACAGTGCCGCCCTTCCGGGTTACCCGAAATAGCTCCGCCACCGCAGCAGCCGCATCTGCTACAAACTCCAGCGCGGTCATCGAGACGGTTTTATCAAATACACCGTCTGAAAAAGGAAGGGACATCATGTTGCCAACAACCGGCTGGAAGGGATAGCCTCGGGCCTTCTTCAGAGCCCGGGTGATCATGGGTCGGGAAAGCTCCAGGCCAACGATGCCGGGACCTCGAGACAATATTTCAATAGAGAAAATCCCGGTACCGCAACCAACGTCCAGGATGGTCTCACCCTGCTGGGGCTGCAGTAATTCTAAAAGCAAATCACATTCATATCGCTTCACAAGCGACCCGATAGGGGTTTGAAACCAATCATCGTATCTATCGGGCCACTCGTCGAAGAGCTCTTTTCGGCTATCGTGCCGATCATTCATCAGGCTTCGCCGGCAGCGCCTATTCCATTACCACAAGAACCGCATCAGCTTCCACGGTATCGCCCTGCTTGCAGTTCACTTCTTTAACGGTTCCGGCGTCGTCGCTCGCAATGGGCATCTCCATTTTCATCGCCTCGATGATTACGACATCTTCACCTTCCTCGACCGAATCTCCCGGTTTCACCAAAACATCAATGACCTTTCCCGGCATCGGGGCTTTTACTTCACTCACGTTTCAACCTCCTATTTTTGGGTATAGTAATAAAAATTATAGAAGACGCAACAATTACACTATTAAGTGTGTTATACAAATGACTAAAATTATGGAAGTATCAGATCCCGAAAGTCACAAGTCAACTGTGTTCACCCATCTGTGAAGACACGCTACACGCTACTCCACCGCACCGCGCTTGGTCTGGATGGTGGCGTTCTTGTCCCGCCGGTCATCTACTTTCAGATCGATTGAAATCCGCTGCGCGCCTTCATCGAGATGAGCCTGGTGCACGCTCTTGACCAACTCGAACAACGCATCCAGATCCGGAACTTCGATACAGGTAGACATACCCCCGATTTCATACTTATAGCCCGACTCCTTGATGACCGCTATTCCTTTTTTCACATAACGGCTCAGGCTGGTGCTTTCTCCTATAGGAAATACCGACAGCTGTGCAAGCATCGAGATAATCCTCCCAATAAGACAAGATATCGCAATACGTATTCTGCGTCCGAAAAAAGTGTGAAATAGTTTACCGTCTCCAACCGATACTCGAAACTGGATTCTTGATACTGGATATTGAAAATCCGCCTAAAGCCTGTCAAGATCATAAAGACCTATATCAAAAATGACAGAGCGAAGCCTCCGGCTCGTAGGGGTTGTAACGCCTAAGCCTCGGAGAGCGATTTCCACAAATATTCAATAGTCATTTCCAGCCTGGCTGGTTTACTATCCAAACCGCATCCCGACCTTGAGATCCATTTCCCTGGCGAACTCACCGGCATTTAACTTTTGGCCCTTATCACCTTTTATCCTGCCGACTTTCAACGTGCCGCCCTGGAGAGCAATAACCATCTCTTCCTCATTGATGTCAATGATCTGACCCGGAGGAATTTCCTCCCCGGTTTCAGTCAAAGACGCCTGGTAAAACTGGACCTTCTGATCCCCTAATGTCGAGTGCGCGCCGGGCTGAGGGTCGCAGCCCCGGATAAGATTGTAAATTTCGGTCGCCGGCCTGGACCAGTCAATCCCGGCATGCTTGTAACCGCACGGCGGTTCATAGGTGGCCAGGGATTCATCCTGGGGAATTTTGGGGGCCTTGCCCGATTTGATCAGTTCCACTGCCTCGATGATGGCATCGATTCCCATGGGAAAGAGCTTGTTGAAATACAGCGAGCCGGTGGTATCAATGGGCTCGATGTCGATTTCCTTCTGCAGTAAAATTGGCCCGGTATCAATGCCCCTGTCAACCCAGAGAATTGTCAGACCGGTGCGCGTGTCCCCTTGAATTACGGCCCAATTGATGCCGCTGGCACCGCGGTGCTTCGGCAGCAGGGACGGGTGGTAACAAATCGTGCCGATGGACGGTATTTCTATTAGGCTGTAGGGGATAATGTCGGTTACAAAAGCCAGTATAACCAGATCCGGCCCTAACTCAAGGAACGTCTGATGCACCCCGGCATCCTTCATGTGATCGGGCTGAAAAACAGCAAGGCCTGATTTTTGGGCCAGGGCCTTCATGGCATCCCCTCTTTTGTCCTTCGGACAGAAGATACCGGCAATCTCTTCACCATTGCGAATCAACGCTTCCAGCGCCTTTTCCCCAAAAGGCCCCTGGCCACAGACTATGATTCTCATAATTTTTCTTCCTGCGGAATAAAAATCTAAGCATCGAGCGCCGACATCGCTGCCTGGGTACCGGACGCCAGATCGGTCTGATGGCCCTGCAGGGAGAGGGCCCGATTAATGGCCGATAGAAAGAACAGAACATTTTCTGCCGAAGAAGAATATCCCATCTGCCCGACGCGCCAAACCTTGCCTTTTAACGCCCCCAGACCGCCGCCAATTTCAAGGTCAAAGGTTTCCAACAGATAACTGCGTGCTTTGACATCGTCAACACCCTGCGGGATTCGAATCGTATTCAATGTCGGCAACCGGTGCTCCGGGCTGACCAGCATTTCCAGACCCATCGCCTCGACGCCGGCAACCAGGGCCCGGTGGTTTTTTAAATGGCGGGCAAATCGATTTTGCAGGCCTTCTTCTTCAATCAATGTCAGCGCTTCCAACAGGGCATAATTCAGAGTGCTGGAGCTGGTGTGATGGTAGACACGCTCCGAGCCCCAGTATTTTTCGAGCAGGGTGATATCGAGGTACCAGCTTCTCACGGGCTGTTTCCGGCTTCGGGCAGCCTCAACAGCCCGATCACTGAACGAAACCGGGGCTACCCCGGGCGGACAGCCGATGCATTTCTGAGAACAGCTGTAGGCGGCATCGACTCCCCACTCATCCATTTTCACTTCCACACCACCCAGAGAGGTCACGGTGTCCAGCAATAGCATTACACCGTATTCACGGGTCAGCCTGACAACTTCATCCATTGGTTGGAGTACGCCGGTCGATGTTTCGGCATGCACAATGGCGAGCACTTTGTATGCTTCGGATTTAAATGCTGATTCAATCTCCCCGGGATCGATAGGTTTACCCCATTCGCCCTCAATCACGGACATCTGTGCATCCTGTCGTTCAACCATCTGCCGCAGACGATCGCCAAAATAGCCGTGAACACAAACGAGAACCTTGTCTCCCGGTTCGATTAAATTGGCGACACAGGCCTCCATTCCTGAAGTTCCCGTGCCCGGCATGGCATTGGTCGCGCGGTTCCGGGTTTGAAAGACCATCCGCAGTTTTTCACCGACCTGGTCCAGAATTTTCAGATAATCCGGATCCAGATATCCGATCACCGGCGAAGTCAACGCCTGATAAACCCTCGGATGAATTTCCAGCGGCCCGGGGCCCATCAATTTCCTTTTGGGTAACTCAATTCGATTTGCAGCCAACTTCCGACTCCTTTCTTAATCTATTATACTCAAGAGCTTGAAATACCCGGATTAACTCGGTCCGGGACAAATTTTAGTGGCGATATATGCTGGGATCCGGAGGACCTTTCCATAGAACTGCGAGTATAGATAGTTGAGGTTAGCGTGTCAAGAAAGAGTGTCCAAGTGGGAATTCAAACTTTTTAATTATCATGCTACTGCTGGCTAATGACCGCAAACCAACGTAAAAAAACTTATGGCCTTTGGCTCATTCCACCTATAGTTTCTAAGGTTCTAAGCTTTTTCGAGACCATACTCGCAAAAAAAGGCCCCTTCGGGACAATAAAATCGCTGGCCATGCAGTCGCAAAAATTTTAGGTGTCAGCGTCTCAGGTTTCGGGTGTCAGGAAAGCGGATTACGAAATCCTGAACACTGAAACCTGAAACCTTTTGTTTATGACAAATACTATAATCGTTGACTTTTCATTTATAATCAATTATTTCTCGGAGTTTACGTCATCAAAAAAATCTACACCACAATGAATGATTCAAAAGACAACTGTCATAACAATAACAACGGCAAAGCACCACAACTATGGGGGTGGCCGACCTATCTGAGCATCGGTATCGCAATAATTATTCTGGCGTTTACGGCAACCCTGGTGGATCTCAAGGAAGTCTGGCGACAGATTGCGGGGTGCGACAAGCGCTTTGTACTACTCGGAGCTCTGGCGCACTATGCAACCTACCTGGTGCGCGGCATGCGCTGGCGGCGATGTCTGATCCACCTTCCGATTCGCGTCGGCAGCGGAAAATTCGGATTGCTGGTGTTTTTTTACAATTTCGTCGACAACCTGGTCCCCGCCAAACTTGGAGATGTCTATGCCGCCCATCTGGCCCGCATTAATTTTAGAATTCGACGCTCGGCTGCCATGGGGTCCATCGTGTTCCTGCGTATGCTCGACGCCTGGATCGTGTTATTGCTGGCCGGGCTGGCATCCTGGATATTGTTCGCCGAAAAATTGCCGGCCGCGGTCTTTTGGAGCCTCGTCGGTGGGGGCATTATCGCCGTCGGTGCTACCTCCATCATGCTGATCTTCTTTTTGTTCAAGAAGAAACTTCCCGGCTGGTTACCGGAACGTATTCAGCACATGATCCAGTCTTTTCACACCGGCATGTGGCCACGGCCCCAGGAGCTGCTGCCGATCGGCGTCCTGACGGTAACCATTTGGGCTTTGGAAATCACCTGGATTTACTGCCTTACCCTGGCATTCGATCTGCAGATCGGTTCTTCAGAGGCCGTTTTTCTGACGATGATACCCCTGCTGGCGTCGGCCTTTCCGTTTACACCTTCCGGTGCCGGAGTTGTGGAGATTACCCTTTTCAGCTGTTTGAGGGTTGTGGGAGTGTCGTCGCCGGTAGCTGCATCTCTGACAGTTGTTAATCGCTTTCTCGATTACTGGCTACACATCGCACTGGGCGTTGTCACCTGGGCAATCCGGCGAATTATTGGTCTGCGTACCTGGCGGGATGTGTCCCTGCAAACCTGCTCGAAGAATGATATTCAGGATATAGCCGTCGGAAAGGGTCGATTGAATATTGACTATTGACGAATGAATAATGGCGGCAGTCGCTTCAGGCTTTGCTCTTCGAGCTACGACCCGACAAGTCGCTCCATCGATTAAATTAATTTATAGATAAAATTCAGCATCTTAATTAGTAATTTGATAGAGTTGTTGGTAAATGTCATAGCATTTTACTCATGTTAGCCATCCAAGAAAGTACAACATTATTAAACCGACAGGATTCCTTCATTTGTCAATTGTCAATATTCAATAGTCATTCTTAAGTCATTCTTTAAAGGAGAATCAGTATATGGCCATTATCGGCTCTGTACCCAGAAGATGTGTAAATCTGCCGCCGGGAAGCTTGATGAAGCTGGTCGGATCGGTAATCGGTAAAAAAGTGCAGGACGGGCCTGCAATTGAAGAATTTTATCGCAAGATGGCCAATTGGCTGGGGGCGTCGCGGGTATTTGGCGCTGCTTCCGGTCGATCGGCTTTCCAGCTGGCGCTTGAGGCATTGGGACTGGAGAAAGGCGCCGAAATTATATTCCCGGTATTTACGTTCCCGGTTATGCCGCTGGTAGCCAAGCTGCTCGGCTATCAACCCGTGTTTTGTGATGTGGACCTGCAAACCTACAATTCCGGTCCTGAACACATCGAAAGCAAAATTACGGATAAAACCGGCGCTGTCCTGGCGACCCATCTTTTCGGGCAGCCCTGTCCCATCGAACAGATTGCCGAACTGACCCGGCAACGCAATATCCGGCTGATGGAGGATTGCGCCCATGCCTGCGGCGTCAGGGTCAATGGCCAGCAGGTCGGCACTTTTGGTGACATCGGTATTTTCAGTTTTGCTGAAGGCAAAAACATGCCGTGCTTCGGCGGGGGCGCCATCGCTACATCTGATGATCAAATCGCCGAACGCGCTGCCGCCATTTTGAAGGATGCCAAAATGCCGACGGCTGATGCAATTACCAAAAAGGCCTTTTCGGTTTGGGCCAAATGGTTTTTGACCCGGCCATCTGTCTTTGGTACTACCGCCTATCCGGCACTGCGCCTGAAGCTATTGCTGGGACAACCGCTCATGGATTCGGCTGTGGGAAATGAATTGCTGGAGGACTTCGAAAAATCGAATCCGCAAATCAGCCCGTTTTCCAACCTTCAGGCTGAAATCGGACTGCTGCAGCTCGACCATATCGACAGTTTTAATGAAGGCGCCCGCCGCAATGCCGGTATCCTGACGGGAATGCTAAAAGATGTGCCCGGCATCCAGGCACCGGATACGGTTGAAGGGGATCACATATATGTGTACTATCCCCTGACGCTCGATCCGGCCAAACGCGATGATTTGAGAAACTATCTCCTCAAAAACGGATTTGATTCCAAGACCTCGGACATGTCGGACTGTTCAGAGCTCAAACCATTTCAGAAAACTGAAACTTCCGGTGATCGCCAAAATCCACCAAAAGAGGCTTCAATCCTCGAAATTTGTGTTTATCCGGTTATTCCGCAGACTGAAATGCGCCGCCTGGGCAACACGATCCGGACCTGGGCAGGGTTGGTTACCGTATAATTTGATTGACGAGCCACTGCGACTTAAAGCAGAAAAAAAGATGGGATGAGGCTCACCATAAAAATGCCTAAAGATGCAAAATGCCTAAAGTGCCTAAAATTGCGGTATTCTATCGATTAAAATAAAATGGGAAGTCGTTCTTCCCTGTTTTAGTGGATTTTTGAATACGTTCCCCTTTCGGATCTCCGCCTCAGTCAGATCCAGGATATTGACATGCCGGTTTTAGACGATATTGCGATCGACTTGGATTTTGATGCGGTTCGGAGACGGCTTCATCTGAAACGCGATGAGGATATACATTCCGCGCGACAAGTTGTCGAATCCGCTCAGCCGTTGATCGAACCCAGGGTGCTCTATCAGATTGCGTATATCGATGAGAAACTGGCAGAAGAAGTCATTATCGGAGGTTTGCGATTCAGCAGCAAGGTGCTGCGCAAAAACCTGGACCAAACCGGACGGGTATTTCCATTCGTGGTGACAATTGGAGAGAAATTCGGTGAAAAACTGGAGACCACCGCCGATCTGCTGGAAAAGTATTATCTGGACACCATCGGCAACGTCGCGTTGAATCAGGTTCGAAAAGCCCTGAATGATCACATCAAAGCCACATATGCCCTCAAAAAGACCGCCTTCATGGCACCCGGCTCCCTGCCGAACTGGCCCATCGAACAACAAAAGCCCCTGTTCGGGCTCCTCGGTGATGTACAGTCTTCCATCGGCGTTAGGCTCACGGATAGTTTCCTGATGCTGCCGGCAAAGTCCGTATCCGGCATATACTTCCCGACCGAAACTTCCTTTTTCAGCTGTCAATTGTGCCCCCGGGAACGGTGCGAATCCCGCAAGGCGAAATATAACGCAAAGCTGGCTGAAGAATATGGAATTAAAAAGTAGTTGATTGAACAAACATCCGGCATTCAATTAATTTTTAGCCACAAATTAACACGAATTTTCACGAATTTTAGATCTATTCCGAGCATATCTTTTCCCACAAACAACAGACCATTGACAACTGACAGGTCAACAAATTCCCTCAAAATAAGCTTGCTAAATTCATGATTACAGCACAGCAATTCAGATCGGATAATAGGTCCCGCCGATGGTTGATATTCGCGCTGGCGTCATTTCTATTTCTGCTTTCACAGTTTTACCGGGTCTCCAATGCCGTGATCGCGCCCATGTTGCTCGAAGACCTAGCCCTCGACACCAAAGCCATTGGCCTGCTGTCAGCCTCATTTTTCTACGCCTTCGCCCTGACCCAGATTCCTATCAGTCTGCTGCTGGACAAAATCGGTCCCAGACGGATGATGACTGTTCTTTCTATAGTCGGTGTGGGTGGTGCAGTCATTTTTTCCGTTGCCGATTCTCTGGGGACGGGCGTGGTGGGCCGTGTCTTGCTGGGTATCGGCATGTCCTGCAATTTGATGGGATCGTACAAGCTGTTGACGTTGTGGTTTAGTCCGCGGATGTTTGCGACACTGGCCGGTATCCTGGTGGCTCTGGGCACAATGGGAAATATGGTCGCCACAACCCCCCTGGTGTTACTGGTTGATCAAGTGGGATGGCGTTTCAGTTTTCAACTGATTGCCCTGATCAACCTTGTTCTGACGATTTCTTTTTTTGCTATCGTGCGGGATCGGCCGACGTACGCAGATCAAAGTTCTCGGTCCGGCGCAGCTGCTCTGAATACCGTGCAGGCTCTCGACAACCTGAAGCGGCTTTTTCGGAGCAAAGAATACTGGATCATCTCACTGTCAACCTTTACCCGCTACGGAATATTCGCCGCTTTCCAGGCCCTTTGGGCGGGGCCCTATTTGATGGAAGTGGTTGGTCTGCCGGCACTGACAACCGGCAATCTCATCCTGGTTTTAAATGTCGGTATGATATTGGGATCATCGATCTGGGGCGCACTATCCGACCGGTTGTTCCGGACACGCAAATGGCTAATTATATGTGGCACACTGGGCATGGCCGTCTCTATTGCGCTATTATCGATGATATCCATCGCGACGCCTTTTATGGCTCTGGTGGCACTCTTTTTCGGCTTCGGCTTTTTCAATGCCGCCGGACTCTTAATGTATCCCCACATCAAAGACTTGGTTCCGGCCGAGATGTCCGGCGCCGCCATGACCGGCATCAATTTCTTTACCATGATCGGACCTGCCGTGTTTCTGCAGGGTTTGGGAACCCTGATGCAAAAATTGTATCCGGATGCCTCCCGGGGAACCGACGCGTTTTCGGCGGCCTTCGTTGTCTGCATTGCCTGCCTGGGATTAATCGCGATCCTTTACTGCTTCGCGCGTGAGAAGCGGCTCGGGGGGTGAAATTCAATCCAAGCAATCCTCCAGCCGCATTCATCCAGTCTGATCGAAAAAGAAACTGATGAACGTCCAACATCGAACGTCCAACGTCCAACTTCGAATAACGAATTTTGTCTTTTTAAAAAGATTGAGCTAAGCGATTTCCACCATTCGTCATTCTTCAATCGTCATTCGCCATTCCAGGTAGTTATCACATGAGATTTAAGATCGGACAGATGATTATTTGGACAGATAAGGCTGTAAGTTTAAATTACAGCGTTCTGGGACTGGTGCCCAGAATCGTGCTTTCAGCGTTATAATAGAATGCAATAGAAAGTCAAAAAGCTATAAGGCATAAATAATTGAAATAATATATTTAATTATTGTATTGACATTATATTTGTGATACTTCATATTTCTGATATGAAAAAACTGATGGAGAAAATTTTTGCCGAATTAGATCGCGCTGTTGAACAAGAAAACGAACAAAGACTGAAAGACGGCACTTCAACGATTCCTAAATCTGAAGTCCTAATTCTTGGTCAAATGAGTCTGATGTTGAACGAATCTGTAACTAAAACTCTCAACTTAATCCAGACCGGCGACATGGATGCCAGATTGCGGATGGATAATTTCACAAAAAGTAAATTGTTGGACCTGTTGAAGGCGAATGGTCTTGTATATGATGAAGACAGCCATTTAGTTTGGATGCCTGAAGATGCAAAACTAATTAATTGGCTCAAACTTAAAAATTTAGAGGTGATGTTGTTTGACGCCGAATCCGTATTGCTGAGCAAAGCCGTCCATGCGCCTGAAAAAAACAGACAACTAATTAGGCAGGCAATATTGAGCGGCCATTTCCCCAATCTGGTGGATAGAATAATTTTAAATGGCGGGAAGCTTGAGATTTTTCTTGAGGGCGAACATGAATAAAAAAGCATTAATCAAGGAGATTAATAAACTCGCTCGGCTCGATAAGAAACGAAGGCGGGATCCCAGGTTTTTAAAGGTTGTGGGATTCCTCGTTGCGAAGGGGTTTTTACATTGTAATGAAAAAATTCCGCTCTATCCCAACGAACATATAAATCTAAATGATGCCATATGGTCAGGACGCTTTGTGGAACCACGGATTCTGGAAGTCCTCCCGGCAGCTTATGCTAGATTTACAAATCATTTCTCAGGCGACGCGGATCTCGTTCAAAAAATCCAACATGTCATCAAAGGGATCAAACAACCCAACGATCATACAATCGAGTTTTATGGAATGCCCCTCGAAAAAATAAAGCCCTGGTTTTTTATCCGATTGAAAGATGGAAGATCAAAGCCCCTGGATAAAAGAAAAATACCTAAAACGTATAGGTTCAAGCCTGAAACCGTGGATGCTTTAAAAAAGATGAAAGACCAGACTAGTAAAACTGAAACAGAAATTATAGAGGGTCTGATTGCAGCAGCGAATATGAAGTAAAAACCGCTTTAGCCCTGTTTCAAATACCACTCATGGAATTTTGCTTTTTACGTCGTATAATTTGAAAACCAACGAGAATTATAAACAATATAATACCGACATAATTGACCAACCGGTAGTTCCAGATTAGCGCCACGGCTGTGGCGCCGTGCAGCACGGTCTCGGTCCAGCCCATATGGGTCAGAAAGTATCTCTCCATGCAG
>JASJCE010000106.1 GCA_030066155.1 Desulfobacterales bacterium
GCCATCTGGAAAAATGCTGGCAATCGATTTCCGCAACATCCCGTTCCCGCAGTTGATCTGCATTCAGCCGATTTTTATCGACAAAATGTTAAACTCTCGACTTTAAATGACCGAAAACAGTAATGGATTTATTTGATCTTATTTGGTCATCCTAAATTTTGATAATGCTGAAGGAGAATTTCAATGGCACTGATCGTCCAGTTGCATGAAGGGGTGGCAATTCATAAGTGCCCCCTCGACAAAACCAGATTTACCATCGGCCGGAGCGCAGAATGCGATATATTCATTGATGATGCGGTCGTCAGCTCCTGCCACGTTATTATTGAAAAAATCGAGTCGTCTGACGTTGAACCTGGCAGTGAATATGTCTTGCAGGATCAGGGCAGCACCAATGGAACCCTCGTGAATGGTGCAGCAGTTTCCCGGTGCAGATTGAATCACGATGATGTGATCCGCATCGGTTGGGTCAACTTCAAATTTATCGATGAAACCCGTGCCGAGCCGGATCAAACCGCCAAAATCCATAAAAGCTGGATTCCCGGTGTTTACTATACTAAAGACAAGCGGTCGGCGGATTAATTTTGGACAGCACAAATCAGATAATCCCTCCTGCTCGAATCGGAATTAACCGACTGGCTTCGAATACCGGCGTATTCCAGCCAGGCAGCATCTTGACGATCAGGATTCTGGAGCTGAACGGCAACCGGGCGCTGATTGACTTCGGAGCCGGACGTACGATGGCGGATATCAAAATTCCGGCTAGGGTGGGCGAAGAACTGCTGGTCAAAGTCCAGCAGTCCGCAACTCAGCCAAATTTGGAGCTCATTTCATCGAATCCAAAAACGCCTCCGGGAGATAATACTGTCGTATTGCAGACACCGACCGTTGATCTTGAGGCGCGCAGCATCATTCAATCAGATTTGAAGCAGTTGCTGGTGCAGCTTCTGGCGCCTGACAAGATCACCGGCCTAACGGGAAACCTGCGCCGGGCCATGGAGTTGTTGAATGCTTATTTTAAATCCATCGATCCGGAAAAGCCGACCACCGAAATACCATCTCGTTTAATGGCCTATGCCATAAATTCGGGCGTTTTCTTTGAAAAGATGCTCGAAACCGCAATCCAACATATCCGTCATGCTCCGGACAGCTCGGTACCCGGGCACCTGGGTCGGCATCCAGAGGTGCAGACCATTTTAAACCGGGATCTCAAGGCCATCCTGTATATGCTCAAAAATGTGGTCAATGACGACCCGTCATTTCAGCGAGCCCTTGATTCCGGGTCTTCGGGGATCCTGCGCAGAAGCATCGAACTTCTGTTGGGCGACATAGCCCGGCAGCAAGGCCGGGCCGTCAGGCTCGCGGATTCCACCGAACCGTTTCAGATGTTTTCGTTTTGCCTCCCGCTGTCCCAGGACCGGCAACCCGCTAAATTGAAACTATATTATCCCAGAAAACAGAAGACCGGAGCAAAACAGGGCTTTCAGATTTCTCTGCTGCTGTCGATGGACCATTTGGGAGACATACGCACGGACCTTTATCTGCTGGAGCGGGATCTATCCGTGACGTTCTTTGTCAAAACCGAGATGGCTCGTTTGAAAATCCAGCACTATCAAACGGATCTACAGCATTTACTGAGTCCGTTTTTCGACCAGACCGTTCTGCGTGTGGTCATATCTGAAAAAAAGATCGATGATTTTGAGCGTGAGGATATCTGGATTGCAAATGATCGACGCGTCGATTTACGGATCTGAATATGAATCAACCACCAAAAGCCGCTGCTTTAAGATACGATGGCAACCGGGATCGCGCCCCCCGCATAACCGCCAAAGGCCGTGGACAAATAGCTGAAAAAATTATTGATATTGCCAGAGAAAACAATATCCCGCTGTATGAAGATCAAAATCTGATCCAGGTTCTGGATGCACTGGACGTGGATACCGAAATTCCGCCGGAACTTTATCGCGCGGCGGCTGAAGTGCTCGCTTTCGTTTATCGGCTCAACAAAACGCACCCCTGACGGCAATTCATTTTTTTTAGATGGATATGGCCGCGAAAAGGCGCAAAAGTCGCAAAAATAAGATTTTTTCTCAGCCCGTTATATTGTTTAGAAGACCCAATTCCGAGATTTTCGGCTTCTTACGGATTCGTCAGAATTAAAGGTGGAATATTTCATTGGTCTTTGCGCATTTTGTGCCTTTTTGCGGCTAAAACCAAATTTTACCGGCGGGTGCAGGATACGGATTCACTCAAAACCGTGTGGATTTTATCCAGCATTTCGCAACCATCGGAACATTTGGGAAAAGATTTCTGGTAAATGCAAGTTTTGCATGGACTTTTAACGAGGTATCCGATTTCAAAATCGTATTTAAACTTGAAGGATGTTGTTTTCATTTGAATTCATATGGTAAGTGTTGTGGTTCGATGATGCCTTCGACTCCGGCTTCCTCAGCCAGATTATTTATTTGCGGCGCCTTATTAGCACACCTCATTCGATCTGACAAGTCTTCCGGTCAAGAAACTGCTGATATTCGACCATCTTGGCGTACGCTTTGACCGCCCGTTCGGGCGTCGTGTAAAACACGCCCTTGAATGTATATCCGGCGACTTTATAGACGGTCTGGTTCTTTTCATCCGGAAGGAGACTGACGCCAAATATTGGTTTTTGATAGCGATCCATGAGTGCCGCAATATGGCCGATATAAGCACTTTCAAATTTAACAAAATCATCGTTGATCTGATTTATGAACTCCGTTGAATACTGCGGATCGACCTTTAAGACGGATTCCCCAAAGCGCTTGACCATGATTCTGCGCCCCAGGATGCCAAGATTGATGACGGCATCACATCCCTCCCATTCCATAAGCGCCTCCATTATCGTCATCGGTATGGCCGTATCACGTTCTCCAACCAGATCAATGGGATTTGACCGACTCCAATAGCTCGGCAATATGCGGTCAATCCGGTCAATAATCGCTGCGGACAGCTTGGGAACTTCAAGTCCGAATTCAGCGCACAGGTCGGCTGTCACGACTCCCCAGCCGCCGCCAAGGGTCATGATTGCAGCCCGGTTTCCCTTCGGCAGCGGCAACGACGAAAAGGCCGCTGCCAAATCGAGCAGGTCCAGTGGTTTGTTGGCTCTGACGACTCCGGCCTGTCGACAGGCGGCATCAAATACCCTGGCATCAGATGTCATGGCGCCGGTGTGACTGGCGGCGGCCCGATTGCCGGCTTTGCTGCGACCACCTTTGAGGAGGACAATCGGCTTTTGACGGCCAACACGCGACGCGCTATCGAAAAATCGCTTGCCGTTTTTCACACTTTCGACATAGAGAATCACCGTGCGGGTCAGGGGATCGATTTCCAGACCATCCAGGTAGTCTTCGATGGTCATCATGGCTTCGTTGCCCGAGCCGCAAAAGGCCCGGATACCGATACCCTGCTGTTCAGCAAATGCCAGCAATTGAACCCCCATATTACCGGATTGAGCGACCATTGTGGTGGATCCGGGTAAGGGCATGACCGGTGAACCGGTGCAGTGCAGATTGATGTGCGGATTGCAGATTCCCATGGTGTTGGGACCCAGCATCAGCACATTTGATTGGCGTGCAGCCTCTATTAAATCCCGTTCCAATTCGCGACCGTGATCCCCGGCCTCGCCGAAACCGGAACTGATCAACAACATGTTGCGGATGCCCTTGTCCCGAAACTGGGGGAGTAGATCCATCACTTTTTCGGCCGGTATCGTCACGACGGCTAGGTCGATGTCGTCCGGTATTTCCGAAATCGACCGATAAACGGTCCGGCCGGCAATTTTGCCACCGGCAGGATTCACCGGGTATATTTTACCTTCGAACCCGCCGCCGATCGTATTAATTGTCAGAAAATAACCCCACTTGCCAATTTGGGCGGACGCGCCGACAATAGCGATGCGTTTCGGATGGAACAGCGAGCCGATGGCCTCCGGGGCAACCGGCGGCGGCGAAGGCACTTTCGGGAGATGATCGGCCTTCAGACCTTGAACGACAAGTGCATCGACGGCTGCTACGCGTCCGTTCGGCATGACCAACAGGGGATTGATATCGATTTCCGTGATTTGAGGGTATGTTTGGCCAATTCTGGACAAGCCGAGCAACGATTGCACCAGCTGTTGCCGGTCGACGGCCGCCTCTCCCCTGAAGTCAGCCAGCAGGGCACTGCCCCGGATTTCATCCAGCATTTCGAGGGCATCAGCTTCGGTCAGCGGCGCCAAACGAAACGTGATGTCGGCAAAGGCCTCCGTGAAGACACCGCCGCTGCCAAACATAATGATCGGTCCAAATTGTGGATCCTGGAATAAACCGGCGACAAGTTCACGTCGGCCGTTGATGTGCGGTTGAATCGAGAAGTTTTCCAGCTCTGATCCGGCTGCGGCGCAAATCGCCTTAGCGGCAGTTTCAACCGATCGGGCATCCGCCAGATTCAGATGTACCAGACCGCGGTCGGTTTTATGCAGCAAACTTTTTCCAACCCCTTTTATCACAACCGGAAACCCGATATCCCGGGCGGCCGCCAGAACATCCGATGGATGGTCTACATGCATTTCCCGAATGAGGGGAATACCGAATTCCATTAACAGGGCCTTGGCCTCATGGTCCCCCAGTGCTGTTAACTCTGTTTTAGCGGAGATACTGCCCATGATCATTTCCTCCATTCGTTTTGAAGCCGAGCTTAGATCCTTTTTGTCTGCCGCTACTTGAAAAGGAATCAAGATTGGAGAAATCAACTGACGATAAATACATAATGGGAGTATAGTCAGATGTCCGACAAGATTCAAGCCCAGCGTGAAATCGAACCGAGCGCCGAGGAAGGGCAGCTGTCGCGACAGGCCGACGGCCGGCGGTCGGTGCGGCTGAGAGAATTTCGGGCCGGGACGGCCAACACGCTAAATCCGGAATGGTATTCCGGTTTACGGGAAAGCGATTATATGGTACTGGAGGTCACGACTTCTCAACGGCGGACATTCAATCAATCATGCGTTATAAAATGGCGATGTTTCATAGAAGGTATCAAAAATGCGAGTTGGGATCGGATACGATGTTCATAAACTGGTTGCGGGTCGCCCCCTCATTCTCGGCGGTATCGTAATTCCCTTTGAAAAAGGGTTGCTGGGCCACTCGGATGCCGATGTACTGGTGCATGCCATATGCGACGCATTGCTGGGCGCCGCTGGCATAGGTGATGTCGGCTTGCATTTTCCGGACACCGACCCTAAATTTAAAGATGTAGCCAGCCTCAAGCTGCTGGCCGCGACGTCGGATATGATTCGCGGCGACCGCTTCGCAGTTGTCAATATCGATGCCACGATATTTGCAGAGGCCCCTAAAATAGAACCTTACCGCCAGGATATGCGCCAAAATCTGGCCCGCACGCTCGAGATCGATCCGGGCTGCATCAATATCAAGGCCACGACGACCGAAGGGCTCGGCTATGTTGGAAGGGGGGAGGGGATAGCGGCCATGAGCGTGGTCCTTTTAAATCAGAATGAAGTTTGAACTCGTATCCAGCTTTGAACCGACCGGTGACCAACCGTCTGCAATCGATCAGCTCTGTCGCAACCTCGCCAGCGGAGATCGTCACAACATACTGCTCGGCGTGACCGGGTCCGGTAAAACCTTTACCATGGCCAACGTCATTGCGAGAGTCGATCGACCAACCCTGGTGATCGCTCCGAACAAAACTCTTGCTGCTCAACTATATAACGAATTCAAGCAGTTATTTCCGAATAACGCTGTTGAATACTTCGTCAGCTATTATGATTACTACCAGCCGGAAGCCTACATTCCCTCCAGTGATACGTATATCCAGAAAGATTCTTCGATCAATGAGATGATCGATAAACTCAGACATTCTGCAACCCGGTCGGTCCTGTCACGCCGGGATGTCCTGGTGGTTGCCAGTGTGTCCTGCATTTACGGACTGGGTGCACCGGAAGATTATCTGGGCATGCGGGTGGATATTGAACGGGATATGGAGCTGGGACGCGATGATTTCCTGTTCAATTTAATCGCGATGCAGTATGAGCGCAACGACGTGGACTTTCACCGCGGCGTCTTCCGTGTCAGAGGCGACCGGGTCGAAGTATTCCCGGCTTACGAGGAGGAAAAGGCCGTCCGTATCGATTTCTTCGGCGACCAAATCGACGGTATCTCGGAAATCGATGCGCTCAGGGGTACCGTCAACCGGCGACTGGAACGAATGACCATCTTTCCGGCCAGCCATTATGTTACGAAAAAAACAACCCTCAAAAAAGCCACTCAGACCATACTGACGGAATTAAAAGAACGGATTGAACATTTCCGCAATGAACACAAGCTGATTGAAGCCCAGCGGGTTGAAGAGCGCACTCACTTTGATCTGGAAATGATCATGGAACTCGGCTATTGTAACGGGATTGAGAACTATTCCCGTCACCTCACCGGTCGTAGCCCCGGTGAACCGCCCCCGACGCTGCTGGATTACTTCCCTGAGGATTTTCTCGTATTTATCGATGAAAGCCACATCGCGGTTCCCCAAATAGGCGGAATGTACCGGGGCGACCGATCGCGTAAGGAAACATTGGTAGAATACGGCTTTCGACTGCCTTCTGCGCTGGATAACCGGCCGCTGAAATTCGAAGAAAGCGAAATCCGCATATCACAGGCGGTCTATGTGTCGGCAACTCCGGCCGCGTATGAATTGAACCATACAAAACGGGCCCCGGTGGAATTAATCGTGCGTCCCACAGGACTGATCGATCCGCGAATCGAGGTTCGCAGTGCCAAAAACCAGGTCGACGATCTGTTGGACGAAATTCGGCATCACCAGAAACGCAGTTACCGTATTTTAGTCACCACCCTGACCAAACGGATGGCCGAGGATCTAACCGAATATTACGCCGATTTGGGGATCAAAGTCCGATATCTGCATTCTGATATCAGCACCCTGGAAAGAATGGATATTATCCAGGATCTTAGATTGGGTAAATTCGACGTTTTGGTGGGAATCAATTTGCTGCGGGAAGGTCTTGATATTCCGGAGGTCTCTTTGGTGGCGATTCTGGATGCCGACAAAGAGGGGTTTTTAAGGTCTACCCGGTCCCTGATTCAGACCTGCGGCCGGGCGGCACGCAACGCAGAGGGCATGGTGGTGATGTATGCCGATGCCATTACACCCTCAATGCAGCAGTGCATCGACGAAACCGAACGCCGTCGCAGAATTCAACAGGCCTACAATCGGAAACACAACATTACCCCCTCCAGCATTCAAAAAGAGATCAGACCGATTTTCGATTTTGGCGATGAAAAGAACGATACCCTCGAAAACCGGGTGGCTGAAGCCTTAGCCGAATATAAATCATTGGACGACCTGGATGGCGTCATTAAAAAGTTGGAAAAACAGATGGATGAAGCGGCGCGGGAACTCGAGTTTGAAAAGGCGGCCGATTTGAGGGATCAGATCAGGGCCCTGCAAAAATTGATCGTGATGGAAACCTGAATCGCTTTACAATTGTTATGAAAGCCGAAACAGAAGCAGATATACATGATAAGTTGGCCCGGACATCCCATGATCCCGGGGTCTATCTGATGAAGGACCTCGACGGAAAGATCATTTATATCGGCAAAGCGCGCAATCTGAAAAAAAGGCTGGCCTCCTATTTCAAGAATTCAGGTATACATGATGCCAAATTCAATATTCTGGTCCATAAAATCGCTGACTTTGAGACAATCATCACCCGCACCGAGAAGGAAGCCCTTATTCTTGAATCCAACCTCATCAAACGCCACAGACCGCGCTACAATGTCGTTCTAAAGGACGATAAACGCTATCCCTCTCTGCGAATCGACATCAAGGATAAATATCCGAATTTTTCAATCGTGAGAAAAATCGGCGAAGACGATGCACTATATTTCGGTCCCTTTGCATCGGCCCGAGCCGTCAGAGAAACCCTGCGCGTCATTAACAAGACCTTCAAACTTCGCAAGTGCAAGGCTAAAGATTTTAAAACCCGCACACGCCCCTGTCTGCATTGCCAGATGGAAGGCTGTCTGGCACCCTGCTGTCTTGATGTCGATCCCGACTTATATCAGGAGCAGGTGAACGAAGCCATCATGTTTCTGAGAGGCCGAACGCCCAACTTGATCCGCAAAGTAAAAAAGCAAATGGCTGCCGCCGCCGAAACCCACAACTTTGAAAGAGCAGCCCGGCTGCGGGATAAAATCTATTCTCTCGAACGCACCATCGAAAAACAGATCGCGGTGACCACGGATTTCAAAGATCGGGACATATTTGCCCTTGCCCAAGAGGCTGACTGGTCTGTTATTACGGTATTGTCGGTGCGAGGCGGGTTTCTCACCGGAACCCGGCACTACGATTTTACCGAGGTCGTCCCGGCCGCGCCGGAAGTGATAGCGGCGTTTATCCGCCAGTATTATCAGCGTCATACGTTTATTCCGGATGAGGTACTGGTTTCGATGATGCCGGAGGATGCGGATCTGACTGAGGACTGGCTGCGCAGTCTAAAAGGGAAAAAAGTCCGGCTGCACCAGCCGGTGCGCGGCGAGAAACTGCGTTTGACGAAACTGGCCGAACACAACGCCCTTAATGAATTGCGAAACCTCATGGCCTCGAGAACGGCCGAGATGGAACTCCTGATGCGGCTGCAAGCAAAGCTGGGCATGGTCCGGCCGCCCGTGCGGATCGAGTGCTTCGACAATTCCAATATTTCCGGCACCGAAGCCGTAGCTGCCATGGTTGTCTTTGAGCATGCCCAGGTCCGAAAAGACCTATATCGCAAATATCGCATTCGCAGCGTCAGCGGACACGATGATTACGCTTACATGCAAGAAGTGCTGGAACGGCGGTTTGCCAAAGGCGAGGATGCCAGGCCGTATCCGGATCTGTTAATGGTTGACGGGGGTAAGGGGCAACTCAACATTGCACTGGCAGTTATCCGGGAGCTTGAGCTCGAAGGTGAATTTGATGTGATTGGTATTGCGAAAAAAGATGAGTCCAAAGGAGAGACACAGGACAAGATCTTCAAGCCGGCCCGGGCCAATCCGGTGGGTTTCGGCAGGGAAGGGGACCTGCTGCTATTTTTGCAGCGAATTCGGGACGAAGCGCATCGCTTCGCTATCTCGTATCATCGTCAGCGACGCCAGAAAAAATCCCTGCAGTCCGCACTGGACACCATCCCCGGCGTCGGGAAAAAACGCAAAGCGGCCTTGCTGACCCATTTTAAGAGTGTAAAAAATATCCGGGCAGCGGATATCGATCAAATTATGGCGCTGCCCGGGTTCAACCGCAAAGTGGCTGAAACGATCAAGCGGTCTCTGAATAATTAAAAATGATCTAAAATTTATCCAAGGGTCTTCAACAAATCCTTGAGTTCCTGGACGGCGGCCGCTGATTTTTGCAAAGCTTGATTCTCTTCACCCGTCAGGGTAATTTCAATGATTTGCTCCACACCTTTGGATCCCAATTTTACCGGCACGCCGATGAATAAGTCCTGCACCCCGTATTCACCCTGAAGATAAGCGGCGCACGGTAAGATTTTTTTCTTGTCCTTCAGGATGGATTCCGCCATTTCGACAGCAGCCGAGGCCGGTGCGTAAAAGGCACTTCCGGTTTTCAGCAGCCCAACAATTTCGGCGCCGCCGTTGCGGGTGCGGTCCACCAATGCATCGATGCGATCCGGGGCCATTAACTCGGTGATCGGGATCCCCGCCACAGTTGAATATCGTGGCAAGGGGACCATCGTGTCTCCGTGGCCGCCGAGGACAAAGGCATGGGTGTTTTCAACGGAGACATTCAGTTCCATGGCAATAAATGCCCTGAATCGTGCTGAATCCAGGACACCGGCCATACCGATGACTCTCTCCCTGGGGAAGCCGCAGGCGTCAAACGCCACGTGGCACATGGCGTCCAGCGGATTGCTGACGATGATGATAATCGCTCCCGGTGAGCGAGAGGCGACCTCCTGGGTAACGGTCTTGACGATGCCGGCATTGGTGCTGATCAGATCATCGCGGCTCATTCCGGGTTTACGCGGTATTCCGGCGGTGATGATGACGATATCCGAATCGGCGGTCTCATCATAACCATTGGATCCGACAAGCCCGGAATCATGCTTTTCGATGGCGGCCGCCTGGGTCAAATCCAGTGCCTTTCCCTGGGGCACGCCTTCAACAATGTCTACCAGTACAACATCGCTTATTTGTTTTTCAGCCAGTCGTTGGGCAGCCGTCGCCCCCACATTGCCGGCGCCGATCACGGTAACTTTTTTGTCCATTATAAGCTCCTCCTTTGAATGTTGAAATCTGCCAAGCCGGAAACCTCCGATTAATCCGCCTTGTAAAAAACGTCTATTGTTCAGTTTTCGTATTCGGGCGGTGCGTCCTGGCTGAAATTGACATACACCAGGCCGCCAGTCAACCTATTTTCGTGGATAAAAATCAGCCGCCGGCGCCGATCGAATTTGAACTAATTTGCGAACACCCTCCGAAAAAAGGGGCCTATTTAATCCATAATGTTAGAGCCGGTGACTGATATGAAGGGAGTTATTGACAGTCGCTCTTAAATTACGCTAAATAGCCTTAGTTTCACAGATATATCAATTTGTCTTTCGATCCGGACGCGATTGTGGTATGATAAGTTGTTGTATTTAAGAGTTAATTCAGATGGCGATTGTAAATCTTAAGAAAAGACAAATAGAGTGTAAAATCGTTTATTACGGCCCTGCCCGGTGCGGTAAAACGACCAACCTCGAATATATTCACAAGGCCTTCAAAAAGCAGGTAAAGGGAGACATGGTGTCGATCAACACCGATGGCGATCGCACCCTTTTTTTTGATTTCCTGCCGCTGGAACTTGGCAAATTGATGGGCTGTGATGTTCGGGTGCAATTATACACCGTCCCGGGACAGGTGCGTTATGCCTCGACCCGAAAATTGGTTTTGAGAGGCGCCGATGGAATTATCTTCGTTGCCGATTCGCTCGAAGTACGCCGCGAAAAAAATATGCTCGCACTGAAAGATCTCCAGCAAAACCTTAAAGAGTACAATGTCAGGATATTCGATGTTCCTCTGGTGATGCAGTATAACAAACGAGATCTGACGGATGCCAATATCAAACTGATGCCCCTCGAAAAAATGCAACGGGATTTGAATCGCCAGCTTAAAGTACCGGCCCTGCCAGGAAGTGCACTGGTCGGGACTGGTGTCGGTAAAACCCTCAACACCTGTTTAAAACTGGTTTTGAAATCACTTCAAAAAGAACTGAATCTGGGTGGATAATTCGTAAAAATGTCCGGAAGTGTCGTATTCGCAGGTAAATTAAGTTTTCTCAATCTGGGAGAGCTCTTGCAGCTCCTCGGCACAACCTCCGGTAGCGGTGTTGTGCAGATCAGCAGCGAATTCGCCCCGCAACCGGGGGTCATCTACATCGACAAAGGCAATCCGATTAATGCTGCCAGCGGCTCCAAGAGCGGACTTGACGCGCTTTTTTCATTATTTGGATGGAAAGACGGACAGTTTGAGTTTATCCAGGACACGGTTACCTGTGAAAAGGTCATCACCAAGAGCCGCATGGAAATTATCCTGGATGGTCTGCGGCTGCTAGACGAAGGGAAGGTTGAAGTTCTGGGTCCGCCCCAGGGCGGTGCCCAGGCAGCGGCACCGGCCGAAAAATCCGATTCGCTGCCGCTGATCAAAGGTCCCCTGGTCGATTACTCCTATGTCGTCGACGAAGAAGGCTTTTACGATGGTGATGAAATCGTACATGAAGGCAACCACGGCAATTGGATCTGGGTCATTTTGGAGGGGGTTGCCGAAATCGTCAAAGAAACGCCGAATGGCAAGCTTAAGCTGCTTCGAATCGGGGACGGTGCTTTCCTGGGTAGCGTCGCCTCACTTCTGAAAGGAGATAACGTCCGTAGCGCTACCGTGCATGCCAAAGGCAATGTGCAACTCGGCATGCTGGATGCACAGCTTATGACCAGCGAGCTGGCCAATTGCTCTGCGGAGTATCGGGAATTCGTCAGAGCTCTGGATGAGAGACTCAAGCGGGTTACCGGTATGGCGGTTGAAATCTATTCCGATAGTAAAAACCTTGCCGGCCATATGCAGGGCAAAAAAACACTGATCAAACAGGGGCGGGATGAAAATCGCCTATTTCAAATCCGATCCGGAGAAGCTTGCGTGGCACGGGAAACGGAGATGGGCATGGTTCCGATTTCGCGACTTGAAGCCGGAGACTTTTTTGGCCACGTACCTTTCCTGGATCTCGGGCAGGAGCCGTATTCGGCATCGGTGTTGGCATCAAAGGACCTCAAACTCAGTGCTCTGGATCCGAACGCCCTGAAGGGAGAGCACGAAAATCTGTCATCAACGCTGCAGAATATCATTGCCCATCTGGCGACCTGCATATCCGTGACGACACTCATCGCCACCGATTACTACAAAAAAGCGTCTTCAAAGGCCTCAAAATAGATATGATTGTGAAATTACCATCGTCGAAGCAATAGGTCACAGCAGAGCGAAGCAAACGCATTGGCCATAACCTCTAGCGAAAAAGTGAATGCCATGACTTCTGAAAACAAAAGACAACATGAACGGATATATTCACTCAATTTGTCCTACATCTGCCTGGATGAAAACAATAATATCGTCAAGCAGGGCATGGGCCGCACCTTGAATATCTCCGAGTCGGGGATATTGCTGGAAACCCATTTCCCGGTAGAATCCGAACATATCATCCGCTTGACGATCAGTCTGGAGGAGGATCTTCTTGATATCAAGGGCAAACCGATTCACGTCCGCTCTGAAGACGGGGGGAAGTACCAGATCGGAATCAAATTTCTGGATCTGGATCAAAATGCGGTTGATCTGATCAAAAAATATATCAGCGAGAGCGGAACTAAGGATTTAACCAATATGGATACGGATAAATAACAATTTTGACGCCATCTGAAAGGAGCACTCACGATGACAGCCGCAGTCAGTCAGACAGATTTCCACAATTTAAATCTATTAAAAAGGGGGAAAGTTAGGGATATTTACGATCTCGGAGAAAATTTGCTCTTGGTGGCAACGGACCGTATTTCGGCATTCGATGTCGTCATGCCGGACCCGATACCGGACAAAGGCATAATCTTAACGCAAATCTCCCTTTTCTGGTTCGAAGTAACGAAGTCCATTGTCGAAAACCATGTCATATCCGCCGATGTTGAGGATTTTCCCGCCATTTGCAAGCCCTATGCGGACACACTGCACGGCCGGAGCATGCTGGTCAAAAAAACGGAACCGTTGCCGATCGAATGCGTCGTCAGGGGATATATATCCGGGTCCGGCTGGAAATCTTACCAGGAATCACAATCGGTCTGTGGCATAAAACTACCGCCAAATTTAACTGAATCCGACCAGCTCCCGGAAGCGATTTTTACGCCGTCGACCAAGGAAGAACTCGGCGCCCATGATATCAATATCGATTATGAAGAAACGGTCAATCGGATCGGAAGCGATATGGCTTCTACGGTTAAAGACCTGAGCCTTACCATCTATAGAAAAGGTTCCGAGATGGCCGCTCAAAAGGGTATTATTATCGCCGACACCAAGTTTGAATTCGGGCGGATGGGTGACCGATTGATCTTGATCGATGAAGTATTGACGCCGGATTCATCACGTTTCTGGCCCAAAGACACCTATAAACCGGGCGGTTCCCAGTTGAGTTTCGACAAGCAGTATGTCCGTGACCACTTGATTTCCATTAACTATAACCGTAAACCCCCTGGGCCGTCATTGCCGGAGGAAATTATTCGCAACACCCGAAAAAAATATTTGGAAGCACTCGTTCAGCTGACGGGGGATAGTTACGGATTGTAATTACCTAATTTCGATTGAATATTGGATATTTGATGGCCGCCTGCGTCGTTCGATTTATATCCGAGACAAAATGGCCGTAAGAACCCGCTTTTGTATACTTACAATATTCAATATTCAATCGCTGCTTAAGTAAAATGTCATCTACGCCCCATCCATCCGTTCAATTCCTGACCATCCCTCTGGCTCGAATTGACTACCTGAATGACCGCTTTCGCATCACCACCTGCGAAGATATTGAAGATTTGGCATCCTCAATCCAAACCAGCGGTCTCATATCACCACCATCTGTCATCGAAACGGATACCGGCTATGGCATCGTCAGCGGATTTCGCCGGATAGCCGCTTGCCGGACATTGGGCCTCCCCGAGATCTTCGCCCGTGTTTTGGCGACCGATACCAGTTATCTGGACTGTTTGCGAATCGCCATCACCGAGAATGCGCTTCAAAGACCCCTCAATTTGATCGAAACTTCCCGGGCATTGCAGAAACTTTCCAAATTGTCAGCTGACTTGCGACAACTGGCGGAAATCGCCTCCAGCTGCGGTTTGCCGACAAATTATGCCGTCATCCGAAAAATTAGAGATCTTTGCCTGCTGCCCATGCCCGTTCAACTCGGAATTGTAAATGATGTCATCCCCCTGGCAATGGCCGGCGAATTGACCAATCTGCCGCATGATGTTGCCGTTGTAATCGTCAGACTGTTCGAACAGTTGAAATTGAGCCTCAATAAGCAGCGCGAGATAATGATGTTGGTCACCGAAATCGCCCGCCGTGAGGGTATCTCAATCCGCCAGGTGTTGGGCCATCATAAACTACTGCAGCTTGCCAATAGTGAAGAATTGGATCGCGTTCAGAAATCACGACAAATTCGCGTCTTTCTACGTCAATGGCGCTTTCCTCGAATCGTCGCGGCCGAGCAACATTTTCAGCACCATGTCAAAAACCTGAAACTCGGACAGGACTTGAAATTAATACCCCCCAAAGATCTCGAAGGCAACCATTACACCCTGGTCTTAAGCTTCAGAAACAAAGCCGATCTCAAAATCCTGCAGGCAAAAGTCGACCAAATAATGCAGCATCCAAGTTTTGACGAAATCATTGATGATTAGACCCGTCCGGCAGCCATATTGAACTTGATGCGTTAACGGCTGTTTGTCGATTCCAACCGCTTGTTTACAGGCGTTAAGTCTGACTTAATCCCGGCAACTCTTCGGAATTGGCCAATATACCCAGCACCTGACATGAACCGGCATTAAATGAACAGAAATTACTTGACATACCATTTATAAAAATTATAGTTTTAAACATATAATAAATTGTCTTCAGAGAATTATGGGAATACAGGAACGCAAACAAAGAGAACGAGAGCGGCGGCGACAGCAAATTATTGTTGCCGCCAAGCGGGTTTTTTCTGAGAAGGGCTTCTCAAAATCAACCATGGAAGACATTGCCCGGGAAGCCGAATTAAGTCCGGGTACGCTGTATTTGTATTTTAAAAACAAGGATGAATTGTACGCATCATTGTCATTGAGAATACTTCAATATCTGAATATACGGCTTGAAGATGTAAAAAAAGAAACAGATACCACGCCGCCTCAGAAAATTGTTGCCATTAAGGAAGCCCTGTACGATGTCTACCAATTTGATCCCATGATTTTGATCAACATGTTCCATCTGCAATCCAGTGAAACACTCCAAAATTTATCGTCCCCCCTTCTTGAAGACATTACCGAGCTATCCCGCAACTCACTCAATTTGCTGGCAGAGATTTTTGAAGACGGATCCGGTCGGAAGGATTTTATCGACAAAAATCCAGCATCCGTTGCAGATATCGTCTGGTCGCTCTTCACCGGCGTCGTTCTGTGGGAAGAAAGCAAACGTATGATTGACGGCGATAAGAATTTTTTAAAAGAAACGCTGGACGTTGCTTTCGACATTTTCGCCCGCGGTGTTGCCAAGTGAGCTTGCGCAGTTATACGTATCTGCAGTTTGATTCTAACCGTTTGATCTGGTAGTGTGCATCAGATCGCATTTCATTAAGCCCAGTGATCCAGTAATCTATTACGCCAACACTCCTTGCCCTTATTTCACGATATAACCAGGCTGCTCCGCCACCTGCAGCGGGGTTTTGGATTTGATGATTTGAAAAAATTCGTATGCGTATTAAAGAACTTTATATTGATCAAGAAATAGTCGATTCACCCCTGGCAAGATCAATTGCCAGGCGATTCGACATTCCGGCAGTAATCGTCGCCAAAGACACGGCGCTTTATCGACGCATATCCAGTGCACCGGATCCGATCCAGAAAGGTAAACATGTCCTCTACTTAACCCGCAACAAAGGTGCATTCATAAAAAAATGCCCCGGCACCCGCTCTTACAATTGTTGCGGATACGAAATTTTGCATATCGGTACGTTTTGCCACATGGATTGCGCTTATTGTATCCTGCAGTCCTACTTCCACCCCCCCCTGATGCAATTTTTTGTCAACCACGACGATCTGCTGGCGGAACTCGACACTATTTTCAAGGGAAAGGACATTCGTCGGATCGGAACGGGAGAGTTTACCGACAGCTTCATCTGGGACCCCTGGACGGATTTGAGCCAGCAATTAATTCCGGCATTTGGCCGCCAGAATCGCGCTGTTTTGGAATTAAAAACAAAAACCGCCGACGTAAACCGGCTGCAGCGCTTTGATCACAATCGCAAAACCATCGTTTCGTGGTCAATTAATACGCCGCGCGTAATTCAAAATGAAGAACGGCGAACCGCATCCCTTTCCGCCAGGCTGAATGCCGCCGCGCAGTGTGAGGTTTGGGGATACCCGGTGGCTTTTCATTTTGATCCCATCATTATCTACGATAATTGTGAAACGGAATATGAAGATGTTATCAGACGAATTTTTGCGCGGATTTCTGCCCAAAATATTGTCTGGATCAGTCTGGGTACGTTTCGATTTATGCCGTCGTTAAAACCGCTGGTCCAGAAACGCTTTCCGGATTCAAAGATCATTTACGGTGAGTTTGTTACCGGGCTCGATGGCAAGATGCGTTATTTTAAGCCGATCCGTATCGACGTTTATCAGAAAATAGTTGCCAGCATCCGCCGTCTCGCGCCCGGGGTGCTGATATACTACTGCATGGAAGATGACGAGGTGTGGCAGAAGACCCTTGGATATGTGCCTGATGACAATGGCGGTCTGGACCGGATGCTGGATGAACAGGCCGCACGATTATGCGGCGTGTCTGAAATGAAAAATGAAGATTGAAGATTGAGGGGTTAGGTTTCAGTGTTCAGGTTTCAGCCCAGCCGCTGGCGGTAAAGCGCCCAGAGATTGTTCCAAAAGGAAAAAAACGAACGTCCAACATCGAACGTTCAACGTCCAACGTCGAATAATGTATTCTATCGATATTATGAAACTTCAAAAAATTAAACAGCGAACCGCAGAATGTCGAAGGACGGTTTCGCTCTCCGAGGCGTAGGCGCTATGACCCCTACGAGCCGGAGGCTTCGCTCAGTCTAAATTGAAAAGTGCTGAGCGCTCAGGACTGAGGACTGAGTCGATGACAGTTTCAATTGCCGGAAAATTTTTGCCTCAGACCTTAGTCCTCGTTACTCAGTCCTAATTTTTACTTCGACATTCAATATTCATGATTCGATATTCTGCGGTTCTCTTTATTACCTTTCCTTGGCCTTGTTGACCTCTTCAACGATTTTCTCTGCGATCTGGGCCGGTACTTCATCATAGTGGGAAAATTCCATGGTGTAGATGCCGCGACCGCCGGTCATGGATCTCAAATCGGGTGCATAGGTCAAAAACTCCGACATGGGCACATTGGCTTTGATCACCTGATTTCTTCCGGCACTGTCCATACCCAGGACTTTTCCGCGTCTGCCGTTGAGATCTCCCATGATATCCCCCATAAAATCTTCGGGAGTGGTAATGGTGACGTTCATGATGGGTTCCAGCAGGATCGGCTGGGCCTGTTCGGCAGCCTTTTTAAATGCCAGGGATCCGGCTATTTTAAAAGCCATTTCCGACGAGTCAACGGCATGGAAAGATCCATCGTCAAGGGTAACCTTGAAATCGACACACAGAAAACCGGCCAGCACGCCCTTCTGGGCCGCCTCGACAACTCCTTTTTCAACCGCCGGAATGTAGGTTTTGGGTATAACACCGCCGACGATGGCGTCCTTAAACTCGAAACCTTTGCCCCTTGGCAGCGGCTCCAGTTGAATCCAGCAGTCGCCGAACTGACCATGGCCGCCGGTTTGTTTCTTATGTTTGCCCTGGACCCGGATTTTCTTTTTGATGGTTTCGCGGTAGGGAACTTTGGGGGTATTCAGGACTACTTCGACATTAAATTTTCTTTTGAGCTTTTCAACGGTGGTTTCAATATGAATCTGCCCCAGGCCCGATAAAATAATTTCCTTCGTTTCAGATATGCGATCCAGTTTTAGTGACGGATCTTCTTCCAGAAGCTTGACCATCGAACTGAAAATTTTGTCTTCGTCGCCTTTGGATTTGGCACTGATCGCAAATGAAATCAGCGAGGGCAGGGGGTCGACACATTTATACACCACTTTAGCACTGTCGTCACAGAGCGTATGGCCGGTCAGGGTTTCTTTGAGCTTGGCCATGGCCACAATCGAGCCCGGTCCGGCACCGGCCGCCGGCTTTTGCTCTTTTCCGGTAATGGTCAGGAGCTGATTGAAGCGTTCTTTGGTCTCTTTGGTGGCATTGTAGAAGGTGCCGTCAGTCCCCAGGGAGCCGGAGACGACTCTGAATATGGTCAGGCGGCCGGCATATGGGTCGGCCAGGGTTTTGACAACAAAAGCCGAAAACGGTGCTTTCGGATCCGGCGCCCGTTCGATTTCTTCACCGGTTGCCGGATCAGTGCCCATTTTGGGACCTCGATCCAGCGGGGATGGCATCGCATCGACGATTAAATTCATCAGAAGATCGATACCGATATTTTTTGTAGCGGATCCACAAACCACGGGGACGAACGCGCGGGCCAGGGTACCAGTTCTCAAGGCGGCCCTCAATTCCGCTTCAGTGAGCTCTTCGCCCTCCAGGTAGCGTTCGACCAGCTCATCGTCGGCTTCGGCAATATTTTCAATTAAATTCTCTTTTTCACGCTCCACCGCCTCCTGCATATCACCGGGAACTTCGCCTTTCTGCGCTTTGCCGTTATCGTCATAAACATAAGCCTGCCCGCTGATTAAATCGACGACACCTTTAAAATTGTCTTCGGCGCCGATGGGAAGCTGCAGAATGATCGGCTTCGGGTCAAGGATGTCGGCTGCCTCCTGAAAGGCCCGGGAGAAATCGGCCCGCTCGCGATCGAGTTTGTTAATGAGTATCATGCATGGCTGCTGAAATTCCTTGGCAAACTCCCAGGCCTGTTCGGTCTGGACTTTTACGCCGTCAACTGCATCAATGACGACCAGCGCACCATCAGCACCTTGCTGACAGCTGAGTGTATCTGAAAAAAAGTTTTGATCGCCGGGAGTATCAATGATGGTAATCGTATGCTTTTTCCAATCGAATTGGTGGAAACCGGAGCTGAGACTGGAGGTCCGTTTGAGTTCTTCCGCTTCAAAATCCATCGCCGTGTTGCCATCTTCCACACGGCCCAGGCGCTTAATGGTTCCGCTGTCAAACAACATAGCCTCTGCCAGCGATGTTTTTCCGGCTCCGGAATGCGCAACCAGAGCGATATTTCTTAATGATTCAACTTTTTCACTCATGTAAGCTCCTCTCTTCTATTAATTGTTCTGCGCCTGAAATTTATGAAACCCCATATCTAACTGCTAGAACTCAAAAAAGCAAGCCTAAAATCAGGCATGTATGCCCGGCTGACATCGCAGCAGTAAAAAAAACTCACGGTTGCCTTTGGGACCGAGGATCGAAGAAGGGATAACGGCTTCGCGAATAAGTCCCGAAGCCTCGAAATGGGTTACCAATCGATGGATAACCGCTTTGTGAAGGGCCGGATCCCTGACAACACCACCCTTGCCAACCTG
>JASJCE010000107.1 GCA_030066155.1 Desulfobacterales bacterium
TATTTAGTGGTTGGCGGATATGCTGTCGCATTTCACGGACATCCGCGCTATACCAAAGATCTTGATGTATGGATAGAGTTGTCGCCGGACAATGCTAATAAAATAATGGAAGCACTAAAGAAATTTGGTTTTGGATCATTAGGCCTCAAAGCCGACGATTTTCTCAAAAGCGATCAGATAATTCAATTGGGTTATCCTCCTAATCGTATTGATATCTTGACGACACTAAAAGATTTGAAATTCCAGGATTGTTATAAAACAAAAGTTCATGTCGAAATTCAAGGCCTTCAAATCGATTTTATTGATATTGAAAACTTGAAAAAAAACAAAAGAGCCACCGGCCGTCCACAGGACCTGGCTGATGCAGAAAACTTAGAATAGTCCGGAAGATGTCGTTCAGAACGTAAGGGGACGTAGTGGACGAAATAAAGATTTGAGCGTATCACATATTGAGGCTGGTTTGCTTTTCCTTCTGCGTAGGCTTCCAGTACTGACTGCGATCAGTGGAATGAACAACAATTTCACGAATCTGAATACCCTGGAGAATGCGTAAAGGCACTTCAACGCCTGCTTTGCCAAGAGCCCAGACCTTTCGGTAAAAATCTGCCATCCCATGCACATCCTGTTCATTAACGGCAAGAATGATATCACCGTTCTTAATTCCAGCCTTTTCAGAGGGACTGCCCGATGTCACGGGTATTTGGGGGACGGTATTTGCGGTATTTGGGGGACGTCCATTGGAATATTGGTTTACAAAGAAAAAAATAATGATACGCAGATCAGATGCCGCGAAAAGCCCGCATAGACGCCCCAGGTGCCCTGCACCATATTATTGTCAGGGGTATTGAGCGCCGAAAGATCTTTTATGATAACACTGATCGGGACAATTTTCTAGAACGGTTGGGATCTGTTTTAACAGAAACCCGTACGCCGTGTTTTGCATGGGCATTGATTCCAAACCACCTGCATTTGTTGCTTAGAACCGGAGCAACGCCGATTGCCACTGTCATGAGAAGACTATTAACCGGTTATGCCGTTACCTTCAACCGACGTCACCGGCGCCATGGGCAGCTTTTTCAAAATCGCTATAAATCCATTTTGTGTCAGGTGGGGAACGCGTGAACTTGGGATGACCACGGTAGAACTGGCAAGGCGGCTAAATTTAGCCCAACCGACAGTCAGTCAAGCAGTCAAAAGGGGACAGAAAATTGCTGAGGAACTGGGGGTCAGTCTTTTAGCGTAAAAATCCAATAATTCAATGGACGTCCCCTAAATTTCCACAACTGTAAATCAACCCGACGCTCACCTGTATATTAAGTTTGCATAAGAAGCTTGCGCCATATGTCACCCCGCAACGAATCGGATACAGCGCATTTGTATTATGTGCAATATCAGTAGATTATTTAAATATTAAAATCTGACGTGCGGCATTCACAGTATGGCATGAATTGTGCGAAATAGCTTTAGGTGGCAATGCAAATTTCAACAGATCTTCAGTCAAGGAAAATGATTGATGCCTGCCCCATTGAAGGATAAACCATACAACGAGTTCCTTTCGATCCTCAACAACGTTGACGAAAAATTGAGCAAAGACCAGGGTGTTCTGCTCCTGGTAGGCCCGGCCCGAGATCTCAGATTGCTCGAAGAGGCCTGCTTTGATAGCGATCAAACCTGGAACTCAGTGATCACGGCCCGCTACACGCTGATCCCATCGGCGCCTGAAAACGTTTTCGGCACCCTTGCAAGCAGCCTGATTGCAGACGTAAGCCGCTGGCCGAGTACGGACGATAACTATGGTACATTGCGCGAGTTTGGATCAGAGCGGCTGCAAAAATTTCGGAGATATCCCGTTACCTGGGAGCAGTTAACACACCTCGCAAAGACAATCGATGATGCTATGCCGCTTGGTGATGATGCGAACCTGGATACGTCGCTAATCACCGATGCAATCAGACGGGAGCTCGATTCGAGGAAAGCAAAACCATACAAGGGTCAGAAGCAAAAAAAGCAGCCGACGGGAATGAACGACTTCCTAAAAACCGGCCAACGGATGGTCCTTTTTTTGCAGCTGGACGGAGAAGTTGAGAATCCCGAAGCGTGGAGTGGCTTTCTCAATAAATTGGCGAATTTTCTTCCCTACCGCGTCATGCTGGTGATCGCAGGACTTCCTGACGAAGTGAAGCTCGACCCGGACATACATTCTCAACGACGCCTGATCCTGGAGCCGGGCCAATATTCGGAAATTGAATCCCCCGAGAAGAAGGAGGCAGTCGCCTATAAAGAGAATCCCGCCATTAGTGACGAGCCTTCCACCAGCGACGAGCTTGGGCGGCGGCCATATGCAAATGCGCTGGCACGTATGGTGCTCCATAAACAGACGGTGCCGCCTCTGTCCGTTGGGATTCACGGACCTTGGGGCAAGGGCAAATCGTCCTTCATGGCGCAGATCAGGGAGGAGCTGGGCGAGGTGGGGAAGGCAGCGGAGACCCCGATCGTGACCGTGGACTTCAACGCATGGCGCTATGATGATGCGACCCAGGTTTGGGCAGGACTCCTGAACAAGGTTTCGGCTGGTATTGAAAAAAAGCTGGGCCACTGGAGAACTCTTCGCATCAATTTGTGGCATGCAATCAGTACACGAACAGCAGAGCTTTTCTGGGTTGCGGCACTCCCTCTGTTGATATTTTTTGCTGCGGTAGGTCTCGGATGGCTGCTTGGAGTGAATGGACTCGAGATTTTGAGAAAATTGATTGAAGGCCGAGCAACTCCCAGCGAGCTCGAAAAGGCCCTACTGCCAGCGCTGGGCGGGGTCGGCTCTTTACTTTTTCTATTCAAACGCCTGGCGCAGGCAACCCAACCCATTAGTGCCCGCATCGCCAATTTCGCCAGACTGCCATCCTACAGTAAAGAGTTGGGATTTCAGCACGCCGTGATCGACGATCTTCAGTTTCTTCAAAAGGCACTGCAGAATTACCGCTCCGGTGCCCGGGTGGTGGTCTTCATCGACGATCTCGATCGCTGCTCTGAGGAGCGCATCATGGAGATCCTCCAGGCAATCATCCTGGTCCTTGCACCGGCCAATTTTTTCGTTTTCCTCGGAATCGATACAGATATGATATACCGGGCCATACGCGAGCACTATACCACCGACGGCAATCCGCCCGCGCGGTCCTTCCCGCGACACTACCTGAGGAAGATCCTTCAGCTCTCCTTCCACCTGCCGCCGATCGAGAAAACCGAGCGCGAAAATCTGCTCGACACTTTGTTCAGCAAGGAAAGCGTTGATGACATCCTGACAAGTCAGACGATGGCGGGCGACACGCACGCTCTACCGAAAGGGTCTGAGTCAAGTTTGCCACCGCTCCGCGTTGATCTCTCGTTGCTCCGAGAGACGGATGCGCTAATGCGAAAAGAGCGATTGTTTGCCGATGAAGAGATGGTAATGGACACCCCCCACGAGCTAGCTGCCTTCCGGGCATACCAGGACTGCCTCGACGACAACCCACGTGAAATCAAGCGAGCCGTCAATATTCACCGGTTGATGAAGTTGATGATGCAGAAGCAGGGGTTGCCGGATAGTGGCTGGACGATTCAGCGTCAGCGGCAACTGGTGCGCTGGGTTCTATTCTGCACATGCTGGCCCGAGTTGGTCGGCCACGCCCTCAGGATTGCCGAACAGGGAGATTCTGATACTGACGTTCTCCAAAGCTGCTCGGACGAATACGCTGCTGAGGTCAAGGATCCGAAGCGCCGTGAACGCCTGAAGGCCATAGCCGCGCAAGACAGCGATGAACTTCCTCCTGCAACCGTCGACTCCCATCTCAAATTCGTTGCTCGGAGTTCCCTTTTGGTGGAAGAGGTGGATGAGCCTGGGGAGGATGAATATGCGGTCGAAATGGCGGCGGATCCTGAAGCCGGCGCATATGCGGCTGAGGGGGGTCCGGTTCTGCCGGAGCTCCTCGAATCCGCTCAACGGCAGAAAGGGAACCATGATCCCACCTAACAGCTTTGAGTGGCTCGCATTTCTCGTTATTCTAAAGATAAGAAGTTGCTTTTCCGGAGCGTATGAATCGAAAATGGCGAATTGTGTATCGGCATCAGCTTCCGTCTTCGCTGAAGCTACGCCGCGACAGGTCCGGCTTCGCTCTACGAGCTTCCGACTTTGCTCTTAGAGCTACGACGGGACAAGACGACGGGACAAGGCAGCCCAACATATTGAGGCATCAGTTACATGGAACCAACACCTAACCTGATAACGGAAACGGGCTTGATTGGCAACAGTGATTTTTTGAGGTGGGAATGGAGCTTTTAGGCAAATTCGGGCATAGCTCACCACTTTGCCCGCGGCTGGATTTTTTTTAAAGATCTGCTTCCAATATTTAATCGGTCAATTTTACAGCAACTTTTCCTAAGAAATTAAGGGACGGTCATGAAAATATGCATTTCCAACGTACAATTACAACAAGATGCATATATTCATGACCGTACCTCTGCATATGTCCCTCTGCATACATGCTTTTTACAACCACCTCGCCGTCTTTGACACCGATCTCACCGGCAATGTATTCTTTCATCGATATAACAACTGAAAATTGCCTACCTGTGACACCCTGTTTTGACCTCCTTAGTTTGAGATTTTTCTTAAACGGCTTATTTTCATATCATAGGTAAACTAATAAAGGTGTCTGAACAACAGTTCGTCGAATTCTAACATGTGAATTCTGAATTTGGTAAAAAATTCATGACACGGTTAATTGTTAAATATCCGGAGGTATGTTCCGTTTTAATCAACGGCGAAGTTAAAGGAACGACCAACGAGGTCATCCGAGTCGGTCCCGGAGTTTACCGGGTCGCGCCCGATGACGAATCCGATCCTCGTGAGAGGAAACTGCAAGTTGCGGCAGAAGCGGATCCCGAAGAGATAGTCTATCTGAATTTCAATGCCCGTGCCCGCAAGGCCGACCGTCTATCTTCCTCTTTGTACTGCCGCTACAACGGCTTTATGCTGGGTCAGTTCATGGTCGCCAGCTTTGCACGCTACGGCCGTGGTGGCTTTCCACAAAGACAATCGAGGATGCAGGAGTTTCTGAATGAGATCGACGCCCGAATTGCGGTGCCGGATTGGCGTCCAATGGGCAGCGAGGAATCAATGAAGTTCATGAAAAAGGTGCTGGCCGTCATTGAACCGATATCAAACGAACTTGCAAGCTTTGCGATCCTGAGTTCTGCCCTGATGCAATGGAGCCTTCGAAGTGATGAGGATAAAGCCGCCAATATGATGGAAGAGACAATCAGCATGGTCGTCCAGGAAAACAATCTCCCAGAGCCCGATCTTAGTAGTTTCATCCCACGCAAGGATGCTAAAGGGAGGATTTCGGCGAACTCGCTGCTTGATCCCGCGCTGGCATACCTGAGGCAGATCCTCGAGACAAATGATACCGGGCAAGAGGATCAAACAGCCTTTGTCGTCATGCCTTTTTCAGCGCCTTTTGATACCTACTACGCGCTTTACTACCGACCGGCACTGGAAGCCGCCGGTTTTCGTGCGTTGCGCGCCTGGGGCGGATTGTCCAGCGAACACTATGCGCCGCTGCTCCAGCAGCTCATCAAGTCGTGCGGTATGATTTTGGCGGATATATCCAGAGAGCTGCTGGGACCCCAGCAGGGGCAGCGTAATCTCAATGTAATCTATGAGATCGGTGTGGCGCACGCATTTGAGAAACGGGTCATCGTTGTGGTCGATGAGGCTGACCTGGATGGCCTGCCCGCTAATATCGGTGATGCCGCAACCTCATATTCGCCTAAAAGCGCGAAATGGCCGGAAGATGCAATCGAATCAACCACCGGCTTCATCCACATGTACCGGGCGACACGGTCTGCTATGCCGCGGACCATTGATCTGGAAGCCGCGATCGACGAATCTCTGAAGCGCCTGGCCAGTATCATCATTCCGCAAGAAGCTCGCGACGCATACGTCCAGGCCGTCGATCTTTATCAGCAAGGCGACCATAAAAAGGCAGAAAATCTATTCAGTGACGCGATCGATTTGGGCAATAATGCAACCGAGGTACATTTTTTCCGGGGAATGAATCGTTTCAAACTCTCCCGATTTGAGCAAGCCGAGCAGGACTTTGATATGGTGGCCGAGCGCGTTGATTTCGAAGAAGTCGATAAGAGACTTGGCCTTCGCGATGAAGAGGCAGCCGAACCGCAGGTCGGTATACAGGCGACGGCAATTTTCTATCGTGGCTACGCGAAGCATATGCAGGGCAAAGAAGCCGAAGCACAAGAAGACTACGCCGCAGCTCAGCAGCTTGGCTTTGTTGTCGATAAAGACGAAAGCTAAGCGAATAATATGAGCTAAACCTTGTGTTTATTACCTCAAATGAGCGTAAATAAAACGAAGCGATTAGGCTATTAGAAATTGAGGAACGGTCATGAAAATATGCATTTCCAATGCACAATTACAACAAGATGCATATATTCATGGCCGTCCCTCTATACCGTCCCAGGACCAACGTCCGTAGCAGTCAATCCGCTCTGAAGGGCGGCGACGATCGTAGCCACTTTTTCTGAAGCGCCATTCGTCTTAGTAACCGTGGTTTCCGTACCGTCAGGACTGGTAACCACAATGGTGTAAACATAACCCTGAGTAGTGATAATCGGGTTTAGCTCCACCGTCTGAGTGTAGGGTAGCGCTCTCCTGCCTGCTTTAAACTTACGCGACTGAGGCCGCTGACTCCACATCTTAGCAGCTGCATAATATACCCAGTCCTTGACAGTGAAACCGTCAGTAAGCAATTCCGACGGATCCCTATACTGGCGGACTCGATCCGTATTGTTAGTGTGATACGCCGCTAGCATTGGTGTACCAAAGCCAGCACGTGAGGGGACTTGAGTGTCAGTAGTAATAGTAACACTGACGATGTTATCAATAGCCGCCATTGTCGTTTCTCTTTATGAAGGTTAATCTTCGTGGCATCTTACACGATCCACTCATGTGTCATCAGCACCATTGGGACGCCCATTGGCAGCCCATACGGGATACCGGTAACTGTCACGCGCATAGCTACCTCGTCAATGTCCGACACAATTCCAATGGCGGCATGCTGACCATAGGGGTATTGTGACGGGTCCAACGTCTGGGGCGTGTACCCACCTGCGCCGTCGATACTTCGAAGGACCTGACCAATGGCCAGGTTCTCCAACGTCGTCACGTCGAGGGTGGCGGTCCTCGAGCCTGTCGACGTCAGGGTAACAGGTGCACCGCCGTTTACTGGTGACTCGATAATGGCAGGGTCGTCAGGGAGGTATACTGAGGCTGGGGTGCGCACTTGCGTGTCCTGAAGGCGCTTAGAATCAAGACGGCTGAACCACACGGGCACTCGTCCGCCTTGTGTCTCCCACCTGGTGGAGCATGAACGCATCACAAACGCTCCCACGTCGGCATTCCAGATGCGTAATGGGCAAGCCTCGGCGTGGATCTGACAGGTGTCTAGCGTCACCCTCCCGAACGTTGCCAGGTGAAACGGCACCTCGGGGTAATCAAGTGAGTAGTCTGCCGCTGTGGCGAAAGTGATCGTCCACCCACTGAGGATCGCCCCACCCTGCGCCGAAGATGCCCCGTAGCCAAGCTTTCCAAGGCTTAGGGTGGACTCGACATGCACACCGATCGCGTGCATGGTCCCGGCAGTCAGGGCCAGGTTAAATACGTAGCGGGTCATGCCGATATTTCCTCCACGTGTCAGGACCGGGCCAACCCCCGTGTTGCCACCGGGGGCCACATAGCCGTCGTCAATGGCCAGCCATGAGCCTTGCATCTGTGGCCCTGCAATCAAGTTGTTTCGCGCTTGGCTCTGGCCCTGACTGAAGTGGATCGCATTGTTGAGGAAGTAACAATCTTCAAAAACGCTATTCTCGTTATTGTTCAGCCCAGCAGGGCTCATGGCAACGCCCACAACGCCACCCTCGAAGGTGCATCCACGGAATATGGTCCCACTCGATGCCCATGCATCAGCCATGTACCACTCATCTAACGTTGGGTACCTGTTCTCTACAGGAAGCGCGAAGTTGAATGGATCAACTGCCACCACACACTGGGGTGAGAATCTGTTGAGTCGTGCTGCAGGGTCACACCAGTCCTCAAAGTCCGGACTACTGAATAGCGAGGAGATATCTGCTTGCGCTGCTGGAACGGGGTTTCCCTGTGACACGAACTGCAAGCCCTGGAAGTAGCAGCGTCGCCCGTTGGTCACAGCCAGCACGGGTGAGGTGGAGGCGTTCGGGCCTTTTAGCTCGATACGCGCGTTGTGAAAGCGGTCTGTCCACGCCCCGTCCCCAGGGAAAGCGGCGTCTCCACCGATGATACTCACGGAGCGGTAGTCTCCTAGCACACCCACCACGAGGGTCTTGCTCGTGTAGTAGGTGCCGGACGGCAGCACGATACGCCAATACCCCGGATTGTTCTGCGCGTGGTTGATGGCGTCCTGGAGCGCATCACCGCCACCATCGACAACGGCGACGGCGTTGGCCGCGTACCCGAGGGGAACGAGATCGCGTGTTGGGTCTAGGGTTCTCATAGTCCTGCCTTTTGCATAAGGTAGTTTCGCACAAAGCCCGCATCTGATGAGGACAAGTTAGAACTTAACAGCAGACAGTCCGCTGTCTTACCATCATTCCAACATCAACCATAGCTGCCATTAAATCAATCAGGAGTCGTTATGGGGCGCTGGATTAATAAAGGTGTTTTTTATTGCGTTCCTTAAAATTTGTGCCTCTCACTATGTTGAAAACACAACGACTAAAAATAACGCAATAAAACAACACCGTCCCATATATCATGAGGCCCCACATATTGAGGCATCAACTAAAGGGTACCAATATTCAACCTGATAACGGAAGCGGGTGTTGTTGTCAATATCGATTTTTTGAGCTGGAATTGACCATTAAGGCGATTTCGGGCATAGGTTACCGGTGTGCCTGCTGGCGGATTTTTTTAAAGGTAAGTTTCAATTGGATAATCGGCATCAATTATGTAATCGTCCGCGCTGGGCGATGAGAATTCATCATAGATGATGACAGATTCAGTTGGCGGACCGTTGGCTCGAGGAGACGGTTTGCGCTTAACATCCCACAAGCTCAGGTGTTTGAGAATATTTTTAATAATTTTCGAGTCATCGATGAATGAAATTATTATAATAAATTCTAAACACTTAGGGCATAATAATGGATTAACGTTGTAAATTTTTTGGACAAATTTTGAGGACGGTGTTGTTTTTATGCGTTTCTAAAAGCTTATCAGCCGTGTAGAGAATTATACCGACCAATGTCTGGTTTTTTTTCAGGTTCTTCTGGAACCATCGCATATGCCTGAAATCCTCTTTCGCAACAGCAGACCCAGCCTTGACTTCAATGCCAAGCAAAGCATCATCTTCCCGCTCTATAAGGAAATCGATTTCTCGTTTTTCACGGTCGTGGTAGTGAAATAGTTCATAGCGACCATCGCCGGCGTCAACCTGTGCCATTATTTCATTGAAGGCAACAGTTTCAATCAGTATTATCCAAAAAAATATCCATTAATATCCATTTTCTGATTGACCTGCTCAATCTAATTGGAGAAAAATGGATAAATTAACGGGTATTTGATCGGAAAGCGATAATGACACCGCGCATCATCAAATTGATTGCCGAAATTGATGAATTTAAAGGCTACTGGAAAGCCATTGAGGATCTTCCCCCGCAGATTCTGTCTTCCATGCGGATTCTTGCAACCATAGAATCCATCGGATCTTCCACACGGATCGAGGGGGCAATGCTGGGTGATGCGGAAGTAGCAACGCTCCTAAAGGGTTTAGATGTGCGATCCTTTAACAACTGCGATGAGCAGGAGGTTGCCGGCTACGCAAAAGCCATGCAGCTGATACATGACAGCTATGATGAAATCGATCTCAGTGAAAACAATATCAAATATCTGCATAAAGTTGTGATGCAATTTTCGGAAAAGGATAACTGGTATCTGGGCGAATATAAAAAACACCCCAATCATGTTGCCGCCTTTGATTCGCAGGGGAATCAGGTTGGAATCATATTTGAAACCGCGACACCTTTGGAGACACCCAGGCTGATGGAGATGCTTGTCGGGACAACGCAGGAGCGCTTTCAGGATGAAGATATCCATCCACTGTTGACGATCGCTGATTTTATTGTTCGGTTCCTGGCAGTTCATCCATTTCAGGATGGCAATGGACGTCTCTCTAGAATTTTGACAAACCTGCTATTGCTTCGCCACGGCTATACGTTCGCACAGTACAGTTCCCATGAACGGTTGGTGGAGGCGAATAAAGATAAATACTATCTGGCTCTGAGAGAGTCTCAAGAAAGGCTGAAATCGCTGAAGGAATTTTCCTTAACCTGGTTGGAGTTTTTTCTTGATTTGCTGAAAAAACAAAAAGATGAGCTGAAGGCAAAGATCGAATGCGAGAAAAAGGCAGAGCGTCTGCCCGAACTCTCAGAAAAAATCTGCACTCTCGCAAGTGATCAGGGCCGAATTACGGTCGCTTTTATATCAGAGGAACTCAAGGCAAATCGCAACACGATCAAAAAGCACCTGCAAAATTTAGTGAGAATTGGTCGACTCGTAAAACACGGCAAAGGCCGAGGGGTCTACTATTCACCCTTTTAATCCACAGATTATGCGGATTAACCCGATTAAATATTTAAAAGTAAAACACCCGAACCAATTTATCAGGTTATAGATGCGTCGTAAATGCTTTGAATGGAAGAATCAAGCACGGAATCAAATTCATCTTGAGTTTGCTTTGCACCCAATCCCTCTAAAAGGGCTCGAGAAAAACTGGCGATAAGCTTATTGTTTTTCTCTAATTTTTGATTGGCCTCTTCACGTGTGTAACCGCCGGAAAGGGCTACAACCCGAAGAACAGCTTTATGCTCGATGAGGTCCATGTAAAAATTGGGTTCATCAGGAAGCGTTAATTTCAACATAACCACTTCCCCATCAGGAATATTATTTAAATGAGCGAGAGTATTTTCTTTTAGAATTTTTTCCGCTTCGGCTTTGTCGGGACAATGGATATCAACTTCGGGTTCGAGGATGGGAACCAATCCCCTGGCAAGAATTTGCTTGCCAATTTCGAATTGTTGATCAACGATGGATTTGATTCCTTCAGAGTTGGCCCGCTTAATCACAGAACGCATTTTGGTGCCGAAGACATCGCGCTCGGTGGATTTGTCCAGCAGTTCATCAAGATTGGGGATTGGCTTCATTACCTGCACGCCCTCTGTCTCGTCAACCAGACCCTTGTCAACCTTGAGAAAGGAAACGATATTTTTTTCTTGCCATAAATAGGCTGCAGAATTCTTGCCTGCAACGTCTCTATCCAGCGTATTTTCAAATAAAATGGCACCAATGATGCGATCGCCCCGAAATGCCTTGCTGGTCACAATGCGAGTACGCATTTCGTGTATTTTGGCAAACATCTCGTCGTCACCGTTGTATTCCGATTCCTCGACTCCGTAAAGCTTTAGAGCCTTTGGCGTACTGCCACCGCTTTGGTCCAGTGCGGCAATAAAACCCTTCTCATTTCTCATTTTATCCAACATTTTCAGTTGTGCTTCAGATTTCATTTATCAACTCCTTGATTACAGTATAAAGTAGGGTGTGGCCGATACTTATTATATTCAGAACAAAATTATTATTACCAGCTTGTTCGATAAAGCAAGAATATATATCATAAATTTTAAAAAAAATTCTTTAGCGGTGTGATTTTTATAATCTCCTGCTTATTTTCCCTTTCAGCATTCCAGAGGTCAACCGAACGTTGTGCATTTAACCAAAACCCAGGCGTGTTCCCAAACTTGACATTTAGTATTATTGCTATAAAATTATTGTAATACAATAATTTAAGTACAATAGCAATGGCTAAAAACCCATTTATCATTTCAGTGATTCCGCCGGAAGCGCCGTTTTGCAACCGCTCCCGAGAGCTGCGGCAACTCATCGCATATGGTTCAGCCGGAACCAATGTCGTCGTTTTCTCTCCACGGCGATTTGGCAAAACGTCGCTTGTAAAAAGGGTTCAATCCAACCTACTAAAGAAAGGCATGCTTGTCCTTTATGCCGATTTTTTGGGAGTTACATCCATTGATGATGTCGCCGGGAGGATTGCAAAGTGCGTATATGCGTTTATTCGCGGCAATGAGCCGCTGATGAAAAAGGCCATCCGACTTTTAACAACCTTCCGGCCGGTCTTGAAACCTTCCGAAGACGGAAGTTTTGCCGTAAGTGTCGAAACAACCGGACAAAATATACAGGGTATAGAGTTGCTGGATAAAACCCTTGATGACTTGGGTCAATTCATGGCGCAAATCGGGCCGGAAAAAATTCATATTGTTTTTGATGAATTTCAAGAAATTACAGAACTAAAGGAGAAACGGATTGAGGGAACGCTGCGGTCACATATTCAATTTCATCGTTCATCATATTTTTTTGTCGGCAGTCGCCGCCATATTCTCTTGAATATGTTCAATGAAAAAAGTCGGCCGTTCTATCAGAGCGCCCAGCTGTATGAACTAAAGAAATTGCCCTACGACGACCTGGTCACATATTTGATAGATCAATTTAAAGGGGGCGGTAAACGCTGTCCTGAAAAAAATGCCGATAAGATTTCTTTGGTGTCACAACAAAATCCGTACTATGCCCAAAAGCTGGCCTTAAACGTTTATGAAGTTTCCGGCAAAGTGGTGCACGAAAAAGATATCAAAGAGGCTCTCGAATTAATGATCGATAACGAAATCTTTTTTTTCCAGGCGATTCTCCAGGCCCTTGCACCGCGCCAGATTGCCCTGCTGCGAGCGCTAGCAGTTGAACCGTCAAAAACCATATTGTCCAATCGGTATATAAGCAGGAATGATCTGGGATCTATTGGAGGGGTTCAGGCTGCGTTGAAAAAGCTAAGGCAGCTGGATCTGGTCGAAAAAGACGCGGACAGCCGATACCGATTGGTGGATCCGATTTTTAGCCTATGGCTGCAAAAGCTGTAGTAAAGGATAACTACGGGACATAGTGGACGAAATAAACTTATCGGCAATATTGATACTTCTGACTGACCTCTGTTGAAATATTGGATTTGGAAAAAACGGTAGAGATACTTAGACAGGATATTTCAGGCGGGTAATGATCTCGAAATTCTATTGTTCACCCTCCCCTTAATCCCCTCCTCTTGAAACTGACCTTTAAAAAATCCGCCCGCGGGCAAAGTGGTGTGCCATGCTCAAAATGGCCAAAAATTGCACTCCCGACGTAAAAAATTAATATTGACAACAAAACCCGCCTTGGTTAGTTGAATGACTATTACCAGTGTAAAATTTGGCGTATCAATATGCTGAGCTGCCTTGTCCCGTCGTAGCTCGAAGAGCGAAGTCGGACCTGTCGCGGCGTAGCTTCAACGAAGACGGAAGCTGATGCCGATACACAATTGTCCGTTTTCGATTCATCCCTTTTGAAAAAGCAACTTCTCATTTTTCAATCTGTTTCTGATCATCATTGGTAGCGAAGTCCCATATTCTTTATTTGTTTTTGCGATTCTCAGCAATACTGATATTGGTTTCGGGCGTTCTAGCGTTTTTCAAACGCTAGCGAAATACCCATGGAGGCGGCTGTCGAATCGGGGATTCTGGCAAGCTGAAATCGCCGACCGTGCAGAATCTGTAAAGGCAAGACGTTGGCACCGCCCGCCAAGGAAGGAACTTATAAAATGAAACCTGTGAAACGGAAGCAGAAGCCTTGTTTAGCCGTACTCCTCAATGCCTGCGCCATGTCGGCGATATTGGTCACACTGGCAACCACTTTTTGCGAGGAGTCCTATGCCGGAAAAGTTCAGGAATACTTCGAGTACCTTAGTGCCAACAAGTGCTCAAAGGGCAAGGATGACTGCCTTGAGAAGGTCGATCACATTGTCATACGCAGCGATGGCCGGCGCGTTCGGGTCTCCGATATCTATCGGTGGCGCAAGGCAGCATATCTCAAGTACGCGAAAGTCCTGCCGCATTTCATGCTGGGTTACATGCGCAAACTGCGTGAAGCCTATCGCGACGACCCGACCTTTGGCCGGCGCTTCTACAATCAGATCGACTACCTGATCTCCAAAGCGGTCGACCGTAACGGTGCGCTGGTTTGGGAAAACCACAACAGCTATGTGCAAGGAATGGATCAAATTGAATATGCCGAATTCTTCGCCACGGCCGCAGAGGTATACCGCGAACATGGTGACCGTAAAACCGCACGCGGGCTGATGACAAAGGCACTTCTATTCGCGCGGGCGCTGGATATGCAGCATGGTCGAAAGACCGGCGGCATCCGGTCTAAGGTCGCGTTTTGTGGGGCAAAGAAGGTGCGTTTTCGACCCTGCTACTGGTTCCATTCGCGCGGATTGGGAGTTGTCGGCAACGACCGTCTGGCCGTGCTGAACCAGCATCTGCATGTTGTGCGTGATGTGCTGAAGCTGTACATGAAGGTGAAAAACCACGGCAAACTTGTGTCGGAGCAATTCGGTACGCATGAGCAGGTCCTGCAGAGGCTGGAGGCCCATGCCATCGCCGGGATGTATCAGCTTGCCTTTTCGGGTGGTGCCATTCACTCACAACCCCACCGCGCGCCGAACATCCGGCAGTTCATGTGGTTCCACGACAACGCGACGGTTAAGTCCGGAAAGAACCCGATCGACTACTATTGGGCGTATTACGGGTACGACATGCCGACGGACGTACCAGAAAAAGGATCGCCAGCAGGCTCGCAGTGCCACTACCACACGCACACGGTCAAGATCATGGCGGATATCGCGATTCTGTTACGCGAAAACGAACACGTTTTCAGAGCGAGCCGGGATGGCTGGCGACTGTATGAGGCACTCGATGAACTGCTGGCCCGGACCGACCGTAGCGACCGCACCGGGGCTATCTATCGGTTTGTGCTTAGCGAGCGTTCAGAGGCTATCAAGATTCGTCGGAAACGCTGTCCATGCAAGCCGTGGCACCAGGGAAAAAAGATTAACAGTTGCGGCGAGGAACTCACCGAAATTAGGGTGTTCTACGAGCAGGAGTATTGAACAATCGAGATAGATCCAGTACCCCGCTTCATGACAGTATTGGTATATTTGCCTATCGAATCATGCTTTTGAAGCTTTTAAAATGTATCGATTTTTAACATCGAATATTTTGGATTCGGAAACAACTTCAAACCTGAATTTCTCATAAAAGCGTACAATTTTATCCAAATCTGATTCGTGGAGTCCATGGCGCCAATGGATCAACTCTATGATGGTATGATTGACGAGAAGGAAGGTTACCCTCTTTTTTTTCCGGAATCGCACAGGGGATAAGCAGATTCCATGATAGGAATCTTGAGTGTTAAGAATTATGGCAGGTAACCGCTTCTAATCTGCACGAATTCCCCGGATTTTTCTCCGATCGACGCCTTTTCTTCGTTCTATGCCGGTTCTTCTGTCAAATTTCACACCTGCGCCTTTTGGGCTTAGCCGGACCACAGAGGCATTTAGCTTTATATTGTCATGCCTTGTGTCACCAGGTATATCAAGAACTATCTGCTGATCTAAAGAAAATTTATATTTGGATACGATAAATGCACCGGAGCGACTTATATTAGTAATAAAGCCTTTGTAGTTACGGTTTCCGGTGGTGAAAAATGTTAACTTGCGGTAAGAAGATCGCGGATCTTGCCTGGAGTCTTTTCTAAATTCTAAAGTATTTCGTTGCAGGGAATCTTCGTCGTGATTGGACTGATCGATCAATTCTGATAAAGGATGGACATAATCAACTAATTGGGCTCCATATCCATATAGAATATAACGGCCCATTAAATTGTTACGCCATTTAATTTGGACTTGAACACAATTCTTGTATTCGTTGTCTGGCCCGGATGGATTTTTTACGGCAATGTAGATTTTCTCTCCTTCATAGAGAATTTGATCTGATTCAAAGTAGATTCCACTTTCGCTGAAATTATACATTTTTGCTTCATAAAAAATCTCAGGAAACAAGTTGTCATGCCAGATAGTGGCCTCAAGTTTTTGACGCTTTTCCTTTCTTTGGTCGTTTTTTATGCTCATCTTAAGCCTAAAAAAAATCTACTTTAGGGGTCAACATTTCAGGAAGCTCATCTCGTCTCTTATTATCTATCTCTTTTTGAACGACCCCAAAAATTTTCTCCATCGAGGCATTCAGCTTACGAATCGTGTCGAGTTGAGCAGCAACCTCCGGATTCAAAACTTTAGCTCTAACCTCTCTCAGTTTTTGAAGGGGTTCTTTGGGAAGAATTTCGAATCCAGCCGGTGCATTCAAGATAGCATCCAATAGCAGCCTGTTTTTGCCATTGAAAAGCGACTCGCCAAAATGAGACAAAATTTGTTCTGATGTTAAGCCTTGCAGTCTGTCACGAACTTCCCGTTCACGCAGAAATTGAATTACCGAATCACTCTTTGCTCCAGATTTATCTATCAGCTTTTTTTCCAAATCATAGATTAAATCTGACTTCATTCTTTTTTCTTTTAGCCCTTCGAGTTTTCTTCCAGCTTGCTCCAATACCTTCCTTCTCTCACTACTTTTACCCTCATCATCAAGATTACTGTCAAATTCAATTTTATCAACTTCCCTGTTAATGAAGGCATTAAGATTTTCAATGTCAGTTGATACCTGCTCAATGGCGTTGGCTGACTCAACGGGGTACTTTTGCTGCGCTTCTTTCACAGTCTTGTAAACTTTCGACAGCGCATTTTTTAACATTTTCAATTGTCCTTTTTGGGGCTAGTTGTAAAGTTTCGAAATCGATAATTCCACTGACAGCCGTTGTTTCAAAGATTATTTCCAAATCTTATGGAAATTTATCTATCATGATTTCTGACAGTTCTGGTTCCAAATCGATCCGGCGAATTAGGGACCAATATACATAACTATCGGGAACTATCATAAAAACTTAATGGAAAAAAAGGATAGGGCCATGGAATGCCGTAATGAGAATGGAAAGTCGAAACTATTGGAAATAGTATTGATTTTTCAGCGAACTTTTATGCTCCTGCTTGTTCGTGCAGTAGTTTTCCGACGATCTTTACCGATTCTTCGGTCTAAATCGCTCCTGCGTTCTGAGCCTGATCTTCGATTCAAGCTGACACCGAATCCATCTGAAGCCACTCGCACAATCCAGCCTGGTACCTTAAAATGTTTTCTTGATTTACTCTCGATCACGGGGAGCTGAATCTTTTGCCCCAGGCCAAGTTTTAACCTGGTTTTAATGAACGCGCCACCACGGCTCATGTTGGCAACCAATCCTCTGCAAGCTTGATTTCCGTGTTTGAATATAATCGATTTCTGACAAATCTTTCTTGGAAACCCCCTTGGATCGGCATGAGCCTTCTGCGTTGGTTGGGGTAACGATCGCATTGGTTGGGGTAACGACAGATTTTGGAGTTTTTCAACTATTGATCTGTTTTCAGCGGCATCAGGGCCTAATTTGAATCTCGCACCATAGCCGTAGCGAAATTGAACTCCCGGTAACTCTCTGCACCATATTATTTCAACATCGAAAACAAGTTCCATATCCGTTGAGGATGTACCGGGGCTATTTATGATTTCGATAAAGATATCTTCCATCGGAAGGAAGGTTTGGTTAGATACAAAGTACAATCCATCTTTACTGAAATTACATATTTTCCCTTCAGGGCTTACCTCCTGCGACAAAATGTTATGTGTAATAAAGGCCTCATATTTGTAGCGTTTATGCTTTCTTCTTTCAGTCGTTGAGCCCACGCCTATCCTCCCCTATTCAGCACAGCAAGTATTCCAACACCAGATATCAACAAATAGTGGCGCTCGGATATAAAAAGCACAGATCTCGAAATCCACCTTCAAAAATAATGAATGACCAATCCGATGATGACCGGTCGGGGGGCAGGACCATTATTTGGGCTGTCTTTTATCGCGTTCAATGTGAATGTACTCTAATAAAAAAAAAATTTCAAGCTCAAGTCGTGCGATATGATTTTGGCGAATGTATCCAGTGAGTTGCCGGGACCCCGGCAGGGACGGCGCAATCTCAATGTAATCTATGAGATCTGTGGCGTAAAGATAAGTCAGGACTGGAGTAGGTCACCCCGCAACAGCGGGGATGATTGTTGATGTTCGAATTGAAAGCTGTATTCCTCGCAGAGCCCGCCAAGCAGAGTTGATCTTTCTTTTGACTTTCTGCTTAACAGTCGTCGCTAACGCTTCGGCCTTCGTTAAACTTCGCCTCGATAAAATGCCACGAAAAGGAGGGCAGAAAGTGAAACACAACTGCCCTACGGGCATAACAGTGCGGTGAACATGTAATAGATCTCAACACAAGATGTCTGAACAATAATGGCCTCATCAGTAATTAACAGGGCTCCCACGTTGAGGAGCCCCGATAGCGTCACTTTTTGAGTATTTTCAGGCGGCTGCTGTCATTTTTTCGACAGCCTGACCTGTTGTCCAAACATCACTGGCAATCATTCGGTAGTTTATAAGAGCTGCAAGCATTCCATTTAGTCCAGGAACTTTAGCTGCCGCGGTCGCATCAGCCGCGACAACGACCTCAAATCCGCGCTCGATTAACTCACGAAGATGTGATTCTACGCAGAGATTCGCCGACATACCAGCCAAAATCACTTTCTCAATCTTTTGCTTTTGCAACTGCAAAACGAGATCATTGTTTTCCGGACCGTAGACTTTACGTGGACTACAGACAATGGTTCTTTTATTTTTGAGACAGGTTAGCCCGTTAAGCCCGTTTGGCCCGTCGGCCGGTTTTGCCAGTTAGCCAATTGTTTCTAACCTGTCAATTTTTTTGTTTATCGATTTGAGTTTGCTGCATCTTGGCAACTTCAACCAGTGTTTCCAGACGAATAAGCCTGTCATTCATGTGACGGATATCATGATCCATGCGATCTACCTTGTCAATCAGGGTGGTGACCCTTTCATTCAAAAGTATTCCCGCTCTCAGAGCCTCCATGACCTTGTTACTGACTCCCATTATTGAGCCTCCAGCATGGCATGGGTTTCATCAAGTTTCTTTTCAACTGCATCAATTTTTTTAACAACATCCTGAGTCGTCTTGATCATTGTATCCGCCAACGCCTCCAGGAGGGTCTCATCTTGCAAGGATAGATCGCCGTTGAAAGCATTGACCGCCTCCCTTACGACCTCGGCAAAGGAAACCTTTCGGTCGTTCGCAATCTTATCAACTTTATCGATCATGCTCGGCGGCATAAGGATCGGTTTTCTTAGCATTGTCTCTTGTCGTACTGGTTTGTCCATTACAGATCTCCCCGGGTATTGTTAAGTTGAGATATAACCTTATAATTTGTAATTATTATAATAAGTTTTTAAAAGTGGCAATTTCAGGTCTTTATGCAAAAACATCAATTAAAACATAAAATAGCACATGTGCTGCACCTGTGCAACAGATAAGATGTTTTTATTTAAATGTTGAAATTATGGATTATTTAACCGGAAAAGATTTAAAGAGAGCTACTATGTAATTAGACAGAATTCCTTAATTATTCACTATTCAATAGTCAATCTTCATTCTTTGAGGCATCTCAGCTTGGCCAGATCTTCCGCGTATCCGTAAAGATGCAGCCCCTTGCTTTCCACAACCATCTCACCGTCTTTGACACCGATCTCGCCGGCCATGTATTCCTTCAGATTCTGGATTGCCGCCAGATTGGCCGGAAATCCGTTCCATAAATCCCAGGAGCGGAAATAGACAAAAAAGCGCAGCGAATCGTTCTGAACGCGGGTGTCGATGGATCGCAGGCAGGGAGGATCAAGAAGGGTCAGATCCGAGGGGTGGGCCACCTGAAGAACCAGTTGATTGTTGCGCTGGCCGAATTTTTTGTAGGTCTGGATGATCCACTCAATCTGATTTAAATAGAGTTGTCCGTCCTCCTCGAAGACGACATTCCCGTCCAACTCGCGTTTGTCGGTGATCTCGCTGTTATTCTCTTTCCACCAGGTCAATTTATCGCCGGTCAGGGGTACTTTCGTCAAC
>JASJCE010000108.1 GCA_030066155.1 Desulfobacterales bacterium
TCATGATCGGTGTCGGACCGACTTTTTGAGCCTGATAGGTGGCACATCCCGAAATAACAAGTAATATAACAGCAACACTTGCAATAACTTGAAAATATTTTCTCATTGAATATTGCAATTTCTGATTTATTGGTAATTTGGCGTTTGAGAATTGGGATTTCATTTTTAAAGATCAGAAAGATAAGACATCGCTTTTTCGAGTGAAGTCTATTGAAAAATGAGACTTGTGGCTCTGCCCCGATGGCATAACGATATGTGGGCCTCAATGCCCATGCGCCCTTTTAAGGCTTGTCGTAGTTAAAAGTCAACTTTTGATTTTTTCAGGGCACAGCCAGTTGCCTCTTGTCTGACCCCTGAGGATCGGTTTTCGATCCTCGAATAAATTTAGTGCACACATTCGGCTTTAACAACCTAATGTCAACAGATTCGTATCTATAAAATTTGTAGGACAAGTGCGCTAATTTTTCATCAAAAGCGTTTTTGGGTTGAATTTGGCGCACTGGTTTTCTATAAGTAGATGTATATGAGTGCGTCAAATATCCTTTTCGAGGCCCTTTTGTGACTTGTACGACCAGCGCTCCAAGCGTTTTCCGCATATTTCGCGGTCTTGTTAACTGTGTTATTTTGCCCCTGTTTCTGTTAATCGGCCCGTTTGCGCACCCCGGGTGGTCCCAGGCAGGAGGTGTTTTATCCGAACGCTATTCACCCCATTCCCCAAAGTACAATCATACCCATCAATCTGCAAAATTCGAATTTCCGGATAGCGAGACCACCACAAAAACAATTCTGGCCCAATCCAGTTTGCCCGTGCTGGAGGAGGAGGAGAGGGATCTCGAAGCGGAAAAACAGCCGGATGTAACTGAAAGACCGGTGGAGCCGATTACCCGTGCGGTACCGATTTTTGGTGAGGCGGTGCGGGAAAAAGGCTTTGACCTTCCGCTGCCGTTTGGTACCGGGGTCAATCTGGTCTTGATGAGCCAGAGTATTGAACTGCGTAACGTCAAAGTTGGGTTTGGCGGGCCGGTTCAAGAGGTCGAAGGCCTCGACTTCAGCGATGCCCAGTCCCATGATGCGGCGGTTACGGCCCGGTTGGACATGTGGCTGCTGCCCTTTGCCAACATCTACGGCATTTTCGGTTCCATTAACGGAGAGACCGAGATCGATCTGGAAATCGGCAATGTTATCGGAGAGATACCGCCGATTGGGCTCCCCCCGATCTTTCAGCCGGGGAGCAGCATCGATCTGAATATCGACTACAACGGGACCACATTTGGCGGGGGAATGACCCTGGCGGGCGGCTACAAGAATTTTTTTGCGAGTGTGGACGGCAACTACACCTATTCCAATATCGACGTCGTGGATGGTGATATCAAGGTCTATACAATTACTCCCCGGGTCGGCTTCTACTGGAATCCCGTCAGCGTTCCGGGCTCTTTAACCGCCTGGGTCGGCGGGATGTACATGCGATACCGGCAGACGGTAACCGATGATATCAATCTGCAGGAATTCGATTCCAGATTGCCTTCAGTCGAAATTGACTTTGAACTGGATATCAAAAACGACACTCCCTGGAACACGATATTCGGCGGACAATGGTCGATCACCAAACGCTGGCAATTTACGGCAGAAGGTGGTTTTGGGGACCGCAGCCACCTGATTACGGGGCTATTTTTTCGATTCTAACTCCCTTCACCAATCACCGGCTTTGCCTTGGAAAATGATAAAGACGTTACTTTTGGCTGGGTTTAGTTGTCAATGAGACTAAGATCAGCAAACGCCGGTGGCCGATGAATGGAGTTAATCTACATGTTGAAATTTTCAAGAGCGGCGCGGATCAAACAGCTGACGATTGATCTGGTGCGGATTCAAAGTGATACGGGCACCGGTCAGGAGAGAGAGGTTGAAGCCTATATTCACGACTGGCTTGCCGGACTGGCTTATTTTAAGCGCTTACCCGATCAATTCGGCCAGTACCCGATGCAGCAGGACCCGCTGGAGCGCAGCGCGGTCTGGGCACTTGTAAAGGGGCAGGGCAATCAAACCGTTATCCTCCTGCATCATCACGACGTGGTGGATTCCTTCGACTACGGCAATCTGGCGCAATGGGCCTATGACCCGTCCGGCCTGGTGACTGCACTGAAAAACGTCTCGCTGGCGACGGACGTGCGGCAGGAGCTCGAAAGCGGCGATTGGCTATTCGGCCGCGGAGCCGGCGATATGAAAGGCGGGGCCGCGATACAGCTGGCATTGGTGGAGGAATTCTCGATAAAGCCGAATTTCAGGGGCAATATTTTGCTGCTGTCCGTTCCGGATGAAGAATCCCTGTCGGTGGGCATGCGCGGCAGCCTGAGCCTGCTGATCGACCTTAAAGAAAAATATCAGTTAAATTATGTAATGCTGATTAATTCCGAACCCCACGCCAAAGAGCAGGATAAATACGGTGAGTTCCACATCGGTTCGGCCGGCAAATTACTGCCTGTGGTATATGTGCGCGGAAAGAAAACCCATATCGGTCATATCTACCAGGGTTTCAACCCGGTCCTGCTGCTGTCCGAAATCGTTCTGCAAACCGAATTGAACACAGACTATACCGATCCGGCCCGGGGCGAGGTTCCGCCGCCGCCCTCCTGGAGCTTCATGCGGGACCGCAAAGAGGTCTATGATGCTTCGGTACCCGCTTCAGCCGGCGGGTATCTCAGTCTGATCCATTTGAAAAGTACTCCCCATGAATTGATTCTGAAGCTGAAGCGATCCTGTGAGAAGGCCTTTGGAGCCGTGCTTCGGAAAATTGAGCAAAGCCATGCATCCCACAGCCGTCTGAAAAATAAGTCCGAGCCCGGCCCCTCCTGGGCAGTAAACGTCAAGACGTTCGCCGATCTGCACCGCGAGGCCTTAGATGATTCCGGGCCCGTATTTCAACGGGCCTATGATAAATTCATAGCCGCCAGGGTAATGGACATCGAGCAGCAGAACCTGGATATGCCGGAGACCACTTTTCAGATTATCGAGATGACCCTGGACTATGTAAACGATTTATCCCCCATGGTGGTGATTGCGCTCTGCCCCCCGTACTATCCGCCGATTCACAACGATGAATTTCCGGGTTTGCAGTTACGCGTTCGAACCCTGACTGATCATCTGACTGGCGTCGCGGCTGAAGGCTGGCAGGAAGAATACCGGACCGGAAACTATATAATGGGGATAACGGATTTGAGCTATGCCGCCTTGCAAAACGGGCATCAAATCACCAGCCATATCGCACCGAACATGCCGTTGTGGCGGCAACCCTACGACATTCCTTTTGCCGAAATGCAGGCTTTGTCGCTACCGGTCATCAATATCGGGCCCTGGGGCAAGGACCACCATAAGTTTACCGAAAGGGTATACCTGCCGGATTTATGCGAGCGGACCCCGGCGCTACTGGAAAGTGCCATTGAGTATTTACTTCAGGAGGACCAAGCGTAAGTCGATTCGTACTGTGGAGTCGTCGTTGTTGGATATTTGGATTACCTGAATTTAGAAGGTTTCAGGTGTCAGGTGTCAGGTTTCAGATGACTGAAGCCAGATGGCAGATGACCCGTCTTCGCCTTACGGCTTCACGGCTTCGCCGCGGCACGCAGAAGACAGATCGTTATTTGTTATTCGTTATGGGTTATGGTGTCTGGTTTAAATGATAAAAGCCATGAAGCTGGAATGCTATAAAGCCTGAAAGCTAAGCTTCTTCTCAACTTCTAATCTTCTCACCTTGTTTTCTTCTCAACTTCCCAGCATCCCAACCTCCCAGCATCCCAACCTCTTAGCTTCCCAACCTCCCAGCTTCCCAGCCTCCCGGCCTTCTTCCTTTTATCAGCCGACAGACAGAGAGCAATACACTTCTTCAATGAATGCTGTTTTCGATGAAGATGTTAGTAAAGATGACACGCCACCCAGTGCTCGTCTCCGAGATCCTTCAAATGCGGTTCCTCATTCGGGCAGATATCCATTCTCTTGGGACAGCGGGGATGGAAGCGGCAGCCGGAGGGTGGATTAATGGGGCTGGGGACATCGCCGCCCAGGATGACCCGTTCGGATTTCGCATCGAGATCCGGTATGGGGACCGCCGACAGCAATGCGTCGGTATAGGGGTGCCTGGGTCTGGTGTACAATTCCCGGTACGCTGCCATTTCGACGATCTTGCCCAGATACATGACGGCAATTCGGTCGCAAATGTACTCCACCACCGCCAGATCATGGGAGATGATGATGTAGGACAGATCGAATTCTTCCTGCAAATCGATCAACAGATTAATAATCTGGGCCTGAATCGAAACGTCCAGAGCGGAAACCGGTTCATCGCCGATGATCACCTGGGGGTTTAGCGCCAGCGCCCGGGCGACGCCGATGCGCTGGCGTTGACCACCGCTGAACTCGTGGGGGTACCGTCGACCATGCTCGGGAGTCAGGCCCACTTTTCTGAGCAGATAAGCGACACGGTCCTCCCGCTCGGAGCCCGAATAAAGCCCGTGAATCTTCATCGGATCCGCAAGGGTTCGGTTCAATGTCATTCGCGGATTTAATGAAGAATAGGGATCCTGGAAAATGATCTGCATTTCCCGGCGCAGGTTCAGCTTCTCCTGTTTGGTATACCGGGACATATCCTTGCCCTGAAATCGGACCTGCCCGTCCGTCGGATCGATCAAACGCAGGATTGCCAGGCCGGTGGTGGTTTTGCCGCAGCCGCTCTCACCAACGATTCCCAGGGTTTCGCCCGCTTTCAGGTTGAATGAGACGCCGTCTACGGCATACACGTATCCAGCCGTTCTGGAAAAAATACCTTTGGTAATCGGAAAATGAACTTTGAGGTCGTTGACCTCGAGCAGTGGATCCAATGGTTTCTTGCTCCTTTTGCCAGGCCGATTGAGAGATGCTACCCCTACATCAATTCTGATTCTGCTATTCTTTGTGCTTTCTACTTCGGCGGAACAGGGTTTCAGGTGTCAGGTTTCAGGGTAACTAATTCAGGAATTGCGAATTCAGGAATTTAGGGATTGAAGGTATTCTGTCATTATATTTTTTGATGCTTGAATTCCTCAATTCCTCAATTAATCTATGCTGAACCCCGTCTGCCTGGACAAACCCGCTACGTATCGTTAAAGGCCCGACATCTGAAACCCGAAACCCGAAACCTAAAACCTCACTTTAGATAACACCGCATGCGGTGAATTCCGCCCAGATCCACGAATTCGGGGGGTGTCTCCCGGCAGCTATCCATAACAAACGGACATCGGGGGTGAAAGCTGCAGCCTCTGGGGAGATCGTAGAGGCTCGGCACCATTCCGGTGATTTCCACCAGGCGCGTTCGACCTTTGCGGGAGCGTTCACCTAGCTTCGGTACGGATCGCAGCAGGCCCTGGGTGTATGGGTGTTTCGGATTGTCGAATATGTCTCGCGTCGTTCCTTCTTCCACCACGCGTCCGGCATACATGACCACGATGCGCTGGGCAATTTCGGCCACGACGCCGAGATCATGGGTGATGATCAGAACGGCAGCACCGAAATCTTCTTTCAACTTCAGCATCAGATCCAGGATCTGGGCCTGAATGGTCACATCCAGGGCCGTGGTAGGTTCATCCGCAATCAGAATTTTAGGATTGCATGCCATGGCCATGGCAATCATCGCACGCTGCCGCATGCCGCCGGACAGTTGGTGGGGATATTCATCGGCACGCTTGCGCGGAGATGGCATCTGAACCTGGCGCAGGGTATCTATCGCCCGTTCCCAGCTTTGCCTTTTGCCAAGCTTTTTATGAAGCACAAACATTTCGGAGATCTGGTGCCCGATAGTGTAAACCGGGTTTAGCGATGTCATCGGCTCCTGGAATATCATTGCAATCCGGGCGCCGCGAATCTCGCGCATGCGCCCCTCGGACAACTTAATCAGATCTGCCCCTTCAAACAGTATGCGGCCATCCACGATGCGACCGGGCGGATTTTTGATCAACCGCATGATCGAGAGGGCGGTTACACTTTTTCCGCAACCGGATTCCCCCACCAGACCGACGGTTTCCCCTTCATCCATGTATAGCGAAACGTCCTGTACCGCCCTGGCAGTACCCTCGAGGGTATAGAAATAGGTTTTTAGCTCTTGAATTTCCAGAAGATGGTTTTTTTCGCTCAATCGTTTTCCCTGTAAATTTACTTTGCGAATGCCAATACGAAATCATTAAGTCGGACAGTGTACAAAAATTCCAAAAAACAAATCACAAATAACAAACAAATTCCAATTAACCAAATTCAAAATCCAAAATCCCAAATTGTTAACGGGTTACCGCCTCCTGATAGATAATCTAGCCTCCCGCCTTATAAAAAACTCCCTTTCTCACTCCGGTATGTTCTTCGCCGTCAATGACCACCTGACCGTTGACGATGGTTGCGATGTGGCCGCTGGGGAATTGCTGCGGGTGACCATAGGTTGCGGTGTCACCAAATGTCAAGGGATCGAATATCACAGCATCCGCGTTCAGGCCGCGGCGGATAAATCCGGACTGTCGCAGACCGAGGCGGTCGGCGGTCTGGCCACTCATTTTGTGCACGGCCGACTCGACTGATAGGACGCCCATTTCCCGCACGATTCGCCGAAAAACCCGGGGGAACGTCCCGTACAGACGCGGATGCGGTTTGCCCCGGGTGGGAGATCCGTCCGAGCCGATCATGGCAAACGGAAGTGTTAAAAATCGGACCATATTATCCTCATTCATGGATTCGCTGATGATCGATACGACTCCCTTTTCTGCGGCGATCAGATCGAGCATCAGATCAAACGGATCTTTCCCGCGTTCGGACGCGTTTACGGCAATGCTTTTACCTTCCAGGTCTTTATTGGCCGGGGTTTGAACCGAGGAGATCACCGTTTTTTCCCAGCCGGAATTATGGTACATATTCTCCCATCCCGGGATTCCGGTTTCAATATCATGGATGATCTGCCGGCGTTGCCGGAAATCTGCGAGACGTCCAATCAGCGACGACACACCGCCTTCGAGGGACCAGGGCGGCAGCATGGCCAGCATCGTCGTGCAGGAATGAAAATAGGGGTACACATCACAGGTCAGATCGATTCCATCTGCCCGGGCCTTTTCCAGTTTTTGCACAACGGCATCCCTGAGATGCCAGTTTCGGTATCCGGCCAGCTTTAGATGCGAGACATGCACCGCAACCCGGCTTTCCCGGCCGATTCGAATAACCTCGTCCAACGCGGCAAGGACGCCTTCTGCTTCATTGCGGATATGGGATGCATAGAACCCGCCCTTGCGCCCCACTAACCCGGCCAGTTCGATCAACTCGGACGTATCGGCAAAACAGCCGGGTGCGTAAATCAAACCGGTCGATATGCCAGCGGCGCCCGCTTCCAAGGAATCGGCCAACAGGGACTTCATGTGGTCCATCTGTCCGGCCGAGGGGGAGGCATCCGAGTGCCCCATGGCAGCCAGTCGCAGGGTGCCGTGACCGACCAGGCCCATTACATTGATGGACAGACCGGCGTCTTCAATTCTGCGAATGTAATCCGCGTACCCCGACCAGTTCAGCGGATGGGCCCAGCCGTTGATATCGGAATCGCTTGCGGCTTTAATTGATGACCGCGCGTCCCCGTCCAATGGTGCCAGCGATTCACCGCAATTGCCCAGCACATCCAGCGTTACGCCCTGTTTCATTTTGATTGTAGAATCCGGGTCATCAAAAATCGCAAAATCAGAGTGACAGTGGATGTCAATGAAACCCGGCGCGAGGATGAAGTCCCGGGCGAAAATTACCCGCCGCGCATCAGCGTTGATCTTGGTATCGAGAGCGACAAAACGGCCGTCTTTGATGGCCACGTCACCAACCCACGACCTGGCGCCGGTGCCGTCGACCACGGTAGCCTCCTTGATGATTAAATCAAACATCCGGTGTAATTGCCCACATCGGAATTGCATTGTCAAGTCCAAAGGCCATGGCTACTGGAAGGCCATTGTTTGACAGATAAGCGGTAACCGATGTCAAATCTGTGGTTTGTTTGTTTTGAATTTTGATTTTCGGTCATTGGAATTTATTTGAAATTTGGAATTTGATGCTTGGATTTTCTTGATTCCTCATTGACTGCCTCAATTGATTAACGATTAAATCTATCGAGTTTGATATCATCCCTGAACCATTAATTATAGGTTGACATGGCCAAGGGGGTATGGAATTGTAGTCACGTTATCTGTCTTTGGATCTGCCGGTCACAGATCCGTACTGCTGAGGAATCATAACAAAAAAGGAGGTTGATTCATGAGGAAAGTGCTGATTTTTTCACTGGTTCTGGCAATGGCTTTAACGGCTTCAACCGCTTTTGCGGCCAGAAGCGGGGGAACGCTGAATACCATGGCACCCTATGGCGGCGATCTGTTCGGGCTCGATCTGCACAAATCTACCCGTTACCAGGATTATCTGGTGGGGATGAATATCCACCGTTCTTTGTACAAATGGGACCCCTATAAAAATGAACCGGTTCCGGAGCTGGCCGAGAGCGTCAGTATTTCTGATGACGGTCTGGTATACACCTATAAGTTGCGGCCCAACATCAAATTTCACAACGGTCGCCAGCTGGTTGCAGATGACGTGATCTGGTCCTATACCCGTATTGCCAGTCTTAAACCGGCCTCACCTCAGCTGGATCAAGTCAAACCCATCAAAGGGGTTCAGGACGTTATCGACGGCAAAGCCAAGACGATTTCCGGACTGCGGAAAATTGACGACCTGACCTTCGAGATGACGCTGGACGTTCCGGTGGACATGAAATTTTATCTCTGGCTGCCGGGAACCGACATCTTCCCGAAAGAGGAAGTCGAACGCCTGGGTGATGCCTTCGCCACCAATCCGGTGGGCTGTGGCCCGTTTAAGTTTGTTAAATGGGTCAAGGGCTCTGAAGTCGTTATGGAAAAATTCGAGGATTTTTATCTGGAAGGCAGACCCTACCTGGATAAAATCGTATACAAGATCATGGGCGAAGCGGCACCTCGCGACCTGGCTTTCAAGGCCAAGGAACTGGACGCCACCATCGTCGGTGCTGTGAACTACCCAGAGTACAAGGCCAATCCGGAAATCTCCAAGAATATGATCGAGGTGGCCGAGATGTTCACGCGGCTCGTCGGCTTCAACCCGGACTTTAAACCGCTGAGCGACAAACGCGTGCGGCAGGCCATCAACCATGCCATTCCGGCCGATCTGATCATTGAAAAAGTTCTCAAGGGCAAGGCTTTTCCGGCGCGGGGTTATTTGCCGACGACATCGCCGGCCTTCAATCCCAATATTAAAAAATACGATTTTAACCTGGAAAAAGCCAAACAGCTGATGAAAGAAGCCGGCTATGAAAAGGGATTTACGGTTGAGCATGCCATTGGCACGGCCAATAAATCCTGGGGCACCGGCATCTATGAAGCGGCACTGCCTTATCTGAAAAAGGTCGGCATCACCCTGAAAATTCAGCAAATGGAAGGTGCCGCCATGGCCGAACGGGTCCGCCAGGCGGATTACCAGATGTTCATCTGGTCACTGGATTCGGGTCCGGACCCGGTGGAAGTGATGGCCCGCTGGAAATCGGACAACCCACCGGCGGCCGGTAACTATATCCAGTACAACAACGCTGAATTTGACAGGCTGCTGGAAATGGCCGAAGCTACCCGGGATAAGGAGAAAAAACTGGCCTATGTCCGGCAGGCGGAAGAGATTTTCGTGGAAGACGCACCACTCTGGTTTTTCAACTATAATAAAGCTGTCTTAGCGCATCAGCCCTGGGTGCACGGATTGGCCCCGGTGGCTCCGGAAATGATGTTCCAGGACATGACCAATGTCTGGATCGATGAAACCTCACCCCGGGCGAGCATGAAATAATATCTTCGATGTGGGGGAGCAGGCATTCGCTCCCCCTTTGATAGTCGATAGGTAAAAGGTTAATAAAGGCTCAAGGCGAAAGGTTAAGGCGCTGACGCGCCAGTTGATAAGCTCATAGCTGATAGCTGATAAGTGAAAGGATAAAGGAAAAAAAAGCTGGCAGGCATGAAGCTGAAAAGCTGGGAAGCCCGATAGCTGGGAAGCCGGAAGGCCAGAAAGCCGGGGCACCGGGAGCATAAAATCAGTAGAGCGTAGCCTACGGCTCGTAGGGATTTTAGCGCCTACGCCTTGGAGAGCGATTTCCTTCATTCGTCATTCGTCAATCGTCATTCTTCATTTAAAATCTCTGAACCCTGAACCCTGAACCCTGACACCCGAAACCTTCTAATTCAAATAGCATGCTGTCAGATAAGGGCTCAGAACGGTCTTATTGAGCGGTAAATCTCATTAGGGAAAACCCATGTTCGCTTATGCCGTGCGGCGCATACTTCAGTTTATTCCAACCATTCTGGCGGTTACCTTTATCATCTTCCTGCTGCTCAATGTCCTACCGGGCAACGCTGCCTTGATGGCGGCCGGGGAGCAGGACCACAACATCGACCTGCATTATATCGAGCAGATGAAAAAAGACTGGGGCCTGGACAAACCGGTATGGCTGCGCTTTCTGGTTTACGTCAGGGATCTGGCCACGCTGGACCTGGGCCTGTCTTTTTTGCGGCGGGAGCCGGTAACCCAGCTGATTCTTGAGCGGCTATGGCCGACGCTCAAACTGGCATTGGTGGCCATGGGCATCGCCCTGGCCCTCGGCATTCCGCTGGGCTTTTATTCCGCCGTCCGTCAGGGCCGGTGGCTGGATACCATCAGCATGATGGGGGCCGTATCGGGTGTATCCATACCCCAGTTTTGGCTGGGGCTTCTGCTGATGTACTTCATCTCGGTCAAATTGCAACTTCTGCCGCCCATGGGGTACGGAGACGGATCGCTAAAAAACCTGATTTTACCGGGCTTTACCCTGGGCGTAGCGTATATGGCGCTTTTGGCTCGCACCACCAGGGCCGCGGTGGTGGAGATTTTAACCAATGACTATATTCGTACGGCACGTGCCAAAGGACTTTCCGAGTTGCTCGTGAATCGCAAGCATGTTTGGCGCAACGCCCTGATTCTTGTGTTAACGACGGCGGGTATGCAATTCGGGACGCTGATGGCCCAGACCGTGATTGTGGAAAAGCTCTTTTCCTGGCCGGGTCTGGGATCCCTTGTCGTGGATTCCATTTTTCAGCGGGACATCCCGGTTACCCAGGGCTGCATCCTGACCATTATCGTCGTGTTCCTGATGGTGAATCTGATCGTTGATCTGCTTTACGGTTTTATCGATCCCAGAATACGGGCTTCTTATAAATGAACACCACTACTAAAAAATTGCTGCGCCAGACCAATCTGATCGTGGGCGGCATCATCACCCTGTTTGTTATCTTTGTGGCGATTTTTGCATCATTCCTGGCCCCCTATCATCCGATTGACGATGCCGACCTGATGGTATCAGAGGAGCCGCCGAGCGCCACTTTTTGGTTCGGCACCGACAATCAAGGGCGCGATATCCTTTCACGGGTCATACACGGCGCGCGCATTTCCCTGTCCGTGGGGTTGATCTGCCAGCTCTTTAACACCATGATCGGTGTCATTTTAGGCCTGTCAGCCGGATTTTTCGGGAAATGGTGGGATGATTTCGTGATGGGTCTGACGAATATTATGTTGTCTATTCCGTCTCTCATTTTTGCGCTGGCAGTGATGGCCCTGCTGGGTCCCGGTTTGTTTAATGTTTTTCTGGCCCTGGGTCTCACCAACTGGTCTTACACCTGCCGCATTACCCGCTCCCAGGCCCTTTCCGCCCGAACCCTTGACTATGTCAAAGCGGCGCGCGCTTTAGGCTACGGCAAAACCCGCATCATGTTCACCCAGGTGCTGCCGAACATTGTGGGGCCCATTCTGGTCATTGCCACTTTAGGGGTTGCCTGGGCGATTCTGCTGGAAGCCTCGCTTTCTTTTCTCGGTCTGGGTGTCCAGCCGCCGACACCATCCTGGGGCGGTATGTTGTCCGCCGCCAGGGAACAGCTGTTTACCGCGCCCTGGATCTCGATTTTTCCGGGAATTGCCATTTTTGTGACCGTTTTGGGGCTCAATCTTTTCGGAGACGGATTGCGGGATATCCTGGATCCGCACACCGTAACGCAAGTGAGGGGATAAGTTAGTTCATAGTTAATGGCTCATAGTTCATAGCTGATAGCATATAGTTCATAGCTCATGGTTCATAGTTCATAGGTCATAGTTCGTGATTCATTGTTTTTTGGACGTAGTGCGAAAATAGTACCTGAATTTTTATTTAGCAATCGTCGCTTAAGTCCATTTCGGTGATTTTAGCTCTACCTTAATTCAAGAATATTTGCATATAAAATTCAGGTAATAAATCTCGAATTACAAGCACCGAATTATTTACCCCGTTAAATATTTAAAATAAACTGCCTTTGTGGTGGTTAGAAAGGCAGTTTTACATAATAATTCAAGAGGTTATTGGATGACAATTTAACAGGGCGAGTAAATTTCAAATCACAATATTCAATGACCAAAACGAATTTCAACTTATGTTTGAGATTTTGAATTTTGGTCATTGTGTTTTGTTTGGAATTTGTAAATTGTTATTTGGAATTTTTAACCATTCCACTGCAGTTGTGTTTCAGGGTAAACAATCTGTTGAATAGAACTCGATTGGAAAGGACATTCGTATGGATTTGGCACTCTTTTCGACGCGGATTTTTACCGGGAATCCGATCCAACCCTGGGCCGAAGCCCTCAAGATTGAAGATGAAAAAATTACGCATGTCGGCCGCAATGAAGAGATTGAACTGGCCTGCGGAAACAAAACCGAGAAAATGGGACTGCCGGGAACGCTGACCACACCCGGTATGGTGGACGCTCACTGTCATTTTGTCAGCCTGGGAAGAGCGTTTCAAATGATCAACCTGCGGGATGCGTCATCGTTGGACGAAATCCGCGAACGAATTCAACAAGCGGTTGCCCGGAGCAAACCGGGCGATTGGATTCTCGGTCGGGGCTGGAACCATCATCAGTGGTTGGATCGGCGGGAGCCGACCCGTCGCGACCTGGATGACATTACGCCGCACAATCCGGCCATGATGGTGCGTGCCTGCGGGCACAGCATCTGGATCAACAGCCTGGCCTTAGAGCGGGCCGGCGTTACACGGGATACGGCTGACCCGTATGGCGGACAGATTGATAGAGATCCCGGCAGCGGCGAGCCAACCGGCATACTGCGTGAAGCCCGCGACATCATCGAGGAGCATATACCCCCGCCGACCCTCGAAGCGCGCAAGCAAATGGCTCTCGCGGCCCAGGAAAATGCGCTGCAAAACGGGATTACCGGCGTTCATACCTGTGAGACGCTTACCGAATGGGAAGCACTTGCGGCTCTGGAGGCCGAAGGCAAATTAAAGCTGCGAATTTACCACCTGCTGCCGCCGGATGACCTGGATAAAGCGGCAGAGCTTGGAATCACCGCTGGAGGCGGAAGCAGTCGACTCTGGTTCAACCATGTGAAGCTCTTTGCCGATGGCTCCCTCGGATCGGGGACGGCCCTGATGCATGAGCCCTACAGCGACGATCCGTCGGAATGCGGCATTGCCTGCCTGGACCGGGAAATGCTGGAGGAATTGATCCGGCTGGCATACAGCCTCGGTTGGGATGCGGCGATCCATGCCATCGGCGATCTGGCCCTGACCAATGCCCTGGAAAGCATCGAGGCCGCGCGGCGGGATTTTCCGGGTGAGCATCGGGACCGCATCGAACATGTTCAAATATTCCGACCGGAAGATCTGCCGTTATTTCATGAGCTGGGCGTGGTGGCCTCCGTCCAGCCTGTTTTTTTGGGCACTGACTGGTCCCCGGCCGACAAGCGTTGGGGATACGAGCGATGCCGAAACGCTTATGCCTGGAAATCGCTGCTCCAGGCCAACCTGCGGATGCAATTCGGGTCCGATGCACCGGTGGAATCAATCAATCCGCTGCTGGGTCTCCATGCCGCGGTCACACGTCAGGACTTAAACGGACAACCTTCGGATGGCTGGTTCCCGGATCAACGATTGTCCCTGGCGGATTCTATCCTGGGCTTTACATCGGTGGCCGCTTGGAATACCCGTCGCGAAGATCGACTGGGGACCATCGAACCCGGCAAATGGGCAGATTTGACCATTTTTGAACAGGATTTATTCGATCTGTCTCCCAATGACTGGCCATCGGTCAATCCGGCCATGACCATCGTGCACGGAGAGGTGGTTTATCGGGCATAGGGCAGAGGGAGGTAACGGATTGTTATTAGTTATACGTTATTGGTGATCGGTACAGGGTTTAAGGTAAAAGGCTGGAAAGCCGGGAAGCCAGGATGCTGGGAGGCGAGGAGGTTGAGAAGGAAATTGAGGAGAAGATCAGAAGTTGGGTAGGTAACGGAATAAATTCTTTTTTCAAATCCAAAATCCGCAATCTAATCCACCAAAAACACGGCGGACAAGAATCCGAAATCGAAATATTCCGCTTTCAGATTTTCTTACCTTCTCACCTTCCCACCTTCTCACCTTCGTTTCTTCCGTTTTCCATCATTCGTCATTCGACAATCGACATTCGACATTCCAAATGATCGGGAGGATTATGCGTCGCCCTAAACTCGAAATACTCGATCCCGAGGATATTCAACAAATCATTGCAGCTGCCTATGATCTGCTGGATGACTTCGGGGTTATGGTGGACAATGCCGAGGCATTGCAGATCCTGGCCGAAGGCGGTGCCCGGGTTGATTTTGATAACAAGATTGCCAGAATTCCGGCGGACCTGATTGACAATGCGCTCCAAAAAAAGCCGTCCGCTTTTGCCATATATGATCAGGAAGGGCAGCAGCCGGCGCTGCTTGAGGGGGACAGGGCCCATTTTTGTCCCGGCTCGGTTGCCCTGAACATTCTCGATTCTGAGACGCAAAAGATCCGCCCGCCCGAACTCGAAGACTTGATCAAGATCGTCAGCCTTGTCCAAAATCTGGAAAATGTACATTTTGTCACCGGACCGATTGTACCCGCCGATATCCCCAAACCGCTGTTGGATGCCTACCGCTATTACCTGATCATGCTCAATACCACCAAGCCTTTGTTTGCGGGGGCGTTTACGGTTGACGGACTGCGGGTGCAGCTGGAGATGTTTTCCGTGCTGAGCGGCGGTGAGGACGAATTCCGGGCCCGGCCCCGTGCTGTTTTTGCTGCCAATCCGACGGCACCGCTGCGCTGGGGCGGCATCGTCACCCAGAACCTGGTGGATTGCGCCCGCTTCGGCGCGCCGCTCATGCTGATTCCCATGCCGCTGCCGGGTGGAAACGCACCCGTTACGCTGGCCGGAACCCTGGCTGAACACACGGCCGAGAATTTGAGCGGCACGGTTATCGCCCAGCTGATCAATCCGGGAACCCCGATTCTATATGGCGGCGGCGCCATCCTCCTGGACATGCGGTATGGAACATCCTGCATCGGGTCGGTCGAAAGCCACCTGCTGGGATCCGGTTACGGTCTGATCGGCAAGGCCTTGGGATTTCCGACCGCATCCAATATCGGCCAAAGCGATGCCAAACGGGTCGATACCCAGGCGGGCCTCGAATCCGGCATGGGCATCCTGCTGGCGGCCCTATCCGGCATCAATCTCAGCCGGGGTCCGGGGATGATGGCCTTCGCCAACTGTCAGAGCCCTGAAAAACTGGTCATCGATAACGAAATCTGCGGAATGGCGCAACGCTTCATCCGCGGCGTCGAATGCAACCCGGAGACCATTGCCCTGGATGTCATCAAAGCTGCCGGACGGGATGCAAAAGGGTATCTGACATCATCGCACACTCTGGAATGGTTTCGAAAAGAGCTTATCTTCCCGGGCAAAATAATCCACCGCTGGACCGCCGGCGGCAAAGCAAAAGAAACCAGTGCCTGGGATCGGGCCCAGTCCGAGGTGAAAGCCCGTCTCGACCAATTCGTCCCGGCCTCCCTTCCAGCAGAAAAAGTTCGCGAAATCATGCAAATTATGAAATCCTACGCCCAAACTAAAGGCGTGGACGCCCTGCCCGAAGTCAGCGGCAATTGGATCGGCTAATTAATCCGCCCTGAGTATCGCACATCCTGAATCCAAACTTTTCTTTTTATAACGAAGACAGGTGCTGCATTCGGAGGGGGGCGGATTAATTCTTTATGGTTCATCGGACCTTGACAATTTCGATATGTTTCGATAACTTCACGCTCCTTTGAGGTGATAGCGTTGGTCAGAAAAAGCTCCGGTATCGATAATTTTTCAATTCTGCTTCTAATTCTCAAAACCGTCAGATGGCTTGGTGCAATCGCTGTAAGTAAAATTAAATAGCGGTTGTCGCCATTCGCAGGAACGATGTATGCCTCAATCACAGCGCTGCCGGTTCGAAAAGTGGTCCAGACCGAACATAATCGTGACAACCGGTATAACGAAACATGAAAGCTGAAATCCTAAAATCCCTTCGTTCCCGGAACAGAATCATTTCCGGGGAAGTTCTTTGCGACGCTCTGGGCATTTCGCGCGTTTCCCTTTTAAAACATATTCAGGAACTACAGGAGTCAGGTTACCAGATTTACGGATCGCCTGACGGTTATCGTCTGGTCAGCTCGCCGGATATTCTGTTTCCCTGGGAATACGAGGGCGACCAGGCCAGCCTTTTATATTATCCCGAAGTGAAGTCAACTATGGACATTGCCCGGGACCAAGCCCGGGAAGGCTGTCCCGATTTAACGGTCATCATCGCCGGACGACAGACCCGGGGACGTGGTCGGCTGAAACGGCAGTGGCGGTCGGATCAGGGCGGTCTCTATTTTACCATGGTGTTGCGCCCGCAGCTTTCAGTATCATCGAGCTTCAAGGTCAATTTTCTGGCGTCTCTGACCATGGTGCGGGTAATTCGGGAGCTGCTTGAGATCGATGCCAGGGTCAAATGGCCGAATGACATCATGGTCGACGATCAGAAACTGTCCGGTATGCTGTCTGAGATGGAAGCTGAAGCAGATCGTATTCACTTTATAAATCTTGGGATGGGCCTGAATGTCAACAATGACCCGACCGGATTCCAGCCGGGGGCCACATCGTTAAGGCAACTGATGAAGCGGGAGGTTTCAAGAAAAGATATTCTGGCCCGTTTTCTGGATACATTCAGCCGGCGTATGCAGCAAATAGCATCGGACGATATCATCGCAGAATGGAAAAAATATACCATAACCCTGGGCCGCCGGGTTAAAATTGCGACCCGACATGAGCAATCGGAAGGGCTTGCGGTGGATGTGGATGAAAATGGTGCCCTAGTTCTAGAAATTGCCGATGGTACTCGAAAAAAAATAGTTTATGGAGATTGCTTTTTAATATGAATGCATCAAATCAACTTCGAATGATCGTTTTTGCATCTTTACTGGCAGCTTTAATGGCGGCCGGTGCCTATCTTGCCATTCCAATTGGACCGGTACCGATCGTCTTGCAGAATATGTTTGTTTTCCTGGCTGGTCTTTTGCTCGGGAGCCGGTGGGCGCTTGCCAGTGTTGCCGTCTATCTTTTGATTGGCGCCCTGGGCTTGCCGGTTTTTGCCGGCGGAATGGGGGGAATCGGCCGCATTATCGGACCCACCGGCGGGTATTTGATCGGTTATCTCCCGGCTGTTTTTATCGTCGGGTATATTTCCGAAAAAGCTGCGGCGCGAATCGGTTATGACGTGATTGCCATGATTTGCGGAACCGTGGTTCTATATGCCTGTGGCGTGACCTGGCTGAAATTTCTGACCGGCATGACATGGACCAAAACCCTGACTGTGGGAATGTACCCCTTTCTCATCGGTGATGCATTGAAGATTGCGGCAGCAGCACTAATTGCCAAAGCCCTGCGACCGGTCATCCGCGTTCCGAGTTTCGAGATGCGGACTGCGGGTTAAAGGCAGTTTGACGTCCGACAACCTGCATTAGTATTGAAAAAATAAGATTGAAGATTGAAGATAGCTTCCTTGCCAATACATAACTCGTAGCGCGAGAAATGAACCGCGTAACCCGTAACCCGATATGAACATAATCGAGATCGAAAATCTCAGTCATCGCTATAACGACGGCACCCTGGGCATTGAGAACATCAATCTTAACATCCGGGCGGGATCCTTTGTGGCAATTGCCGGTCTTAATGGTTCGGGAAAGACCACCTTGTTAAGGCATTTAAACGGCCTGCTTTTACCCACTGAAGGAACTGTTCGATTGGATGGAATCAACGTGGCCGGTAATCTGTTGCAAGCCCGCCAATTTGTCGGAATGATGTTCCAGGATGCCGACAGCCAGATTGTGGGAGAAACCGTTTACGAAGACGTCGCGTTTGGGCCGGAAAATCTGCGTTTAGGCCGCAGACAGATTCAGCGCCGGGTGGAAGTTGCATTGCGGGCCGTCGGATTAACGGAGCTCGCCCATCAGCGACCGCACTTGCTTTCAGGGGGAGAAAAACGCCGCTTAGCTATCGCTGGCATCCTCGCAATGAAACCCCGGGTTATCATATTTGATGAGCCTTTTTCGAGTTTGGACTACCCGGGTGTCAAACTGATCTTAAACCACATCCTGGCGTTACACCAAGCCGGCCACACGATTCTGGTGACAACTCACGATCTTGAAAAAATCATTGCCCATGCGGATCGGCTAATTTTGATGCACGGCGGCAAAATTGTCAGAGATGGAATACCGGCCGAGATCATGTGTGACGTCGAGGCCTTTGGTGTGCGAAAACCCTGCAGTTTCCGTCTGGGGCTGGAGGCCGACTCATGGCTGAATTAACCTCCTTCGGCTACAAGGCTGGCAATTCTTCACTGCACCGGACAGATGCCCGGTTTAAAATATTATGTATTATTGTCCTCAGCTTCGTGAGTTTAAACATCCATTTCGGTGGGCTTGGAATTCTGACGGTCATGTTGCTGGGTGCCATTCTTCGTGCGCGACTGCCGCTTCTTTCCGGGTTTAAGGAATTGCGCTATTTTTCTATTTTACTACTCCTGATCTTTGTAGCCCGGGTGCTGTCATCCGGTGGTCCGCCGGTATTCAGTTTCAAGTATTTCAGCGTTTCAACACAGGGCCTGTTCGATGGTATCCTGGTTTGCTGGCGCTTGGCCTTAATTGTTGTTCTTGGATTCATATTTGTTTCAACTACCCCGCCCTCGGCCGTCAAAGCGGCGGTGCAGTGGTTTTTAAAACCGGTTCCCTATATTCCTGAAAAAAAAATTGCCGTTATGATGGGGTTGATTTTGCGATTTGTGCCGGTCATTTTAAACCAGGCGAGAGAAACCTCGGAAGCTCAAAAAGCCCGAGGAGTGGAGAATAGAAGAAATCCCGTGTATCGATTGACAAAGCTCGGTTTTCCATTATTGCGCCGAACCTTCGAACGCGCAGATGATCTCGTGGTTGCCATGGAAGCCAGATGCTTTACCGAAAATCGGACGGATCCCGAACTGATTGTCCAAAAGCGGGATTGGGTGGCTCTGATTGCGGTGTGTTGCCTGGGGGTTGCATTGCTTACGGTGAGTGGGTTCTGATGCAATTGTTTTATTGACGGCGAACCGGTAATACGGTATTTAACACGTCATCCCATGCTCCTACAGCATCAGAGACCCGTTTCTATGCCGCAACATGACGTGACATCCGACCAGCTCAGTTTCCCCCGACGAATCTGGTATTCTATTTTTCCCGGAACCGATCCCGCCAATTTCGAAGGTTTCCGGTACCGGCAACTCTTCAACGGGCTTCTGCTGCATTTTCGACCGCGGTCGGTGCCCCGGCGAACCCTCCAATTCACCCTGACCTGGGGTCTGGGAGGGATGGCAGCCGTGCTGGTCGGAATGCTGTTTATCACAGGTCTGATGCTGAAATTTACCTACCAGCCAGTTCCCGACCGGGCCTACGAATCCATTCTGCATCTCCAGAATTCGATATACTTCGGCCAGCTGATCCGCAACATCCATCATTGGAGCGGTAATGTGCTGTTGCTGGTCGTTTTTTTACACCTCCTGAGAGTCTATTTCAGCGGGGCCTATCATCCGCCTCGGCAGTTCAACTGGATCATCGGA
>JASJCE010000109.1 GCA_030066155.1 Desulfobacterales bacterium
CTATGGCCAACCCGGTTTCAGTTTTACCGACACCACTGGGACCAACCAGCAAAAAGATGCCCAGTGGCCGATTGGGGTCTTCGATCCCAGCCTTGGCCGATTTGATTGCCCGGGTGATGAAGCCCAGCGCACCGTCCTGCCCCTTGATTCTTTTCTTGAGATTTTCTTCAAGATTGATGATGTTCAGGGCCTCATCGCGCATCACTTTTCCCAGCGGTATACCGGTCCAGTCCGACACCACTTTGGCAACCACGTCCGGATCGACTTCAACCTTGACCAGCGGTGCGTCGCCCTGGAAGGATTCCAGCTCGGCGGTGGCCTGCGCGATCTGCTCCTTCAGTTGGTTTTCGGTTTCAGCATCCGGCGTATCCTGATTGTTGGCCTCGTACAGTGATTTGCGCAAATCAATGATCTGATGGGCCAGGCTCTGTTCCTTCAGCCAACGATCTTTTAATTCGCCGACCTCGGAATTCAATTCTGCCAGTTCGGCCTCGATCTCCTGCCGACGTTCTTCGTCGACGTCGATGCCGTGGAGCTGATCGCGTTCCAAAGCCCCTTTTTCCCGTTCCAAGGCTTGAACCGAACGCTCTTTGTCTTCGATCGCATCGGGTTTGGCGGTCAGCAGCACCTTGACCCGGGCCGCACTGGTATCTAACAGGTCGACGGCCTTGTCCGGCAGCTGGCGCCCGGACATATACCGGCTGGAGAGCACCGCTGCCGCTTCAACGGCATCATCGCGCATCACCACGTGGTGGGCTTCCTCGTATTTTTGCTTCAATCCCCGCAAAATCAGAATCGCGGTTTCCTCGGAAGGTTCATCCAATTTGACCAGTTGAAAGCGGCGGGCCAGGGCGGCATCTTTTTCAAAATATTTTTTGTATTCCGACCAGGTGGTGGCGGCCACAGTGCGCAGCTCACCGCGGGCCAGAGCCGGTTTCAACAAATTGGCCGCATCGCTGGCACCGGCGGCGCCGCCGGCGCCGATCAGGGTATGGGCTTCGTCGATAAACAAAATGATCGGCTTTTCCGAAGACTTGATTTCGTTGATCACCGATTTGAGGCGGTTTTCGAACTCCCCCCGCATGCCGGCACCGGCCTGCAGCAATCCCATATCCAGCCCGAGAATGGACACATCCCGCAGCAAATCCGGCACATCGCCCTGCACCACCCGCAGTGCCAGACCTTCCACCACGGCAGTCTTGCCCACCCCGGCTTCCCCCACCACGATGGGGTTGTTCTTGCGCCGACGGGCCAGAATATCGACCATCTGGCGAATTTCCGGGTCGCGGCCGAATACCGGATCGATCTCGTCGGCCTGGGCCTTGGCGGTAAAATCCACGCAAAATTTGGCCAGGGCGGTCCCATCTGCAGGCACACCTTCTTCCGCCGATTTCTCCCGCTCGGTTGGGGTTTCGGAAGAACCTTTTAAAATGTCCCAGAATTGGGAAAGTAAGGCGTCACGGCTGATGCTGCCCAAGAGATCGACGTAGGCGCCGGTGGCAAACTGGGTGGAGCGGTTCAAAAAAGCCAATATCAGGGCGCCCGATCGTACCCGGGTTTCAGCCAAATCAACGGAACATGTCAGCCAGGCTTCCTGAATAAGCTCCAGCAACAGGGGCGAGAACACCGGTTTGGCGGCATTGCCGGTCCTGAATTCTTCGAGGGATTGAGCCACCGCTTTCTGAATCCGACTGCCGTCAATATCGAAATGGCGCAAAATTAACGGTAGATCCGACTGGGTGTCATCCATCAATTTAGCAAGAAGATGCTCCACCGTGACTTCATAATGCGCCCGGGAGACGCACAACCCGGCGGCCGCCTCCAAGGAGCGGGTGCAATAGGAATTTAAGCGACCTAATAGCGATTTAATGTCGACTGTGATCATGATTCTACCTCAATGAGTTGATGGGGTTAGTTGGGATCAGGGTCGAAGGCCGCACTGACCTCGCCCCAGGTGTCGCTGGAAAAGATCCAGGTATCAATGCCGAGAATAGACCGGGTGTCGTCACCGAGTAAAACGGACTGGACTTCCGCTTCTGCCATGATCACTTCCACATCGTATTCGAGGGGCTCAACAAAATACAGTCCGGTGAGCAATACCAGCCAGTCAAATGCCTCTTGGCCGGGAACCAAATGGTGAAATTCGGCTCTCGTCAGGGGGCCAAGCTGAATACGAAATTTGCCCATACGATCATCGATAGTCTCTCCCACGATGCTGTCGACACCCAGTTTGCTGCCGGACATTCCCGTTCGCAGTCTCTGACTTTCCGGAATTTTGGCCTTACGGTGAACGCACTGCACAACCGTCACCGCGATACCCCCCAGTGCATCCTGCAGCAGCGTCTTTAACCCCAGGGCAGATCGCGGATACTGCGTAAACAGTCCGATGTAACGTAGCAGACGGTAAGGGGTTGTAATCGTCTGCCGCACCGGCTTTTCGCCCAGACCCAGCAGGCAGAACAGCTGCTCGATCTGCCGGGGATTTTCTTCCTCCAGGACGTTTAAATGCAGGCGATATTTGCACCAGGTGCGGTAAAGCAAAGCGAAAAGCGGTTGATTGACAAAGTCGAAAAAATCACGGGCAACCGACTCATCCTGAGCCTCCTCATCCATGAGATCTTCGGTGTAAAAAGTGGGCAATGGGGAAGCGGTGCCGTAAAGTCCAAGAAAATTGGCCGTCACCACAAAGCAGGTTTGGTCATGAATCATGGATTCTTCCACCGCTTTTACATCTGAAGGCGGAAACGCCAGTGAAAGATTCGGTTTTATCACTATCTGATCGGCACCATGGGGATCTGATGACGATTCGTCGGATAACTTCGCACCGTATCGCCGCAGTAGTCGAAGCACCTGAAAAAACGAAAAGGCATGCCCTTCTTTGAGCAGCTCGGGTATCAGTCCCGCTTTATCTAAATCAAGGGATGCTCCCCCAATCTTTCCGGCCATTGATATGTGTCTCCCTTCATCACTTCTTTAATAGTGAGCCGGGTATAGGTGTTGATCGATGCATATAAGCCGAGAAAACAATCAAGGATACTGCCAAACAAAAACAAGTCTCCCAGGCCGGCAAAATGATCCTGCCGCATATCCAGGTGGATCTCACGCCCCCGCATCAGGATACCGGAAATCAGCCGGTCGCAGCTCGTCGACTCGAGGTTTTCGATGCCAGCAACCCGCTTCTGATTGGCTAAGAATTTCGCACGATCCCGCTGATCTTCGAAAATATAGGTGTCCAACAGGGCGCGCAGATTCCCGGCGTTGGCCAGAGACGCGTAGTTCAGCGAGAGATGGGAGATCAACCGCCACAGCAGATTGCTCCCAAGGGGCGGCAAAATACTGCCGGTTGGCGGTCGCAGGTTTTTAAACTCGACAAATTCCGGCGTACTGCTGGTGGGCAAACAGATGTCCCCTGCCTGGATATTCTCGGGCAGGTTTCCATTGGTACACAAAAGTTGAATCGATAACGTTTCGGCCACCGGCGGCTCCAGATGCAGCGGATAGGCCACCGACAACATCACGTCCAAACCGGATCGCATCGGTGAACTGCGGGTGTTGATATGATACATGGGATTCGTGTTGGATCCGGTCTGAAATGCGTCGAATGGAAAATAGGGGCGCTCCTGGGCAGTTCCCTGAACGAGTCCGGTGACCTGCTCCACCGAATACACCTCGTAATGGGTGTCGTTGGTGCAATGGGGTCGAATCCGGTATTGGGTTTTACGATGATCTAAATGAATCGGATCGGCGCTGAAGGGGAAGATATTGATCACCGGCGATGCAAACAGAACGAAATCACTGGCTTTGACTCGCGGATGCGCAATGGGAGCTTTATCGAGCTCAAAAGTAATCTCAAACCGACTTCCCTCTCCGCGGTTCTGCCACTGTTCCCAGCCGTACAGGTCAAGAAATAAATACTTCTCAGGAAAATGAAAATATTCCTGAATGATTCGATATCCTATAAAAGAGTTCGAAGAATACGGAATCATGCCTTCGTCGGCGTTGAAGCCTACCGGTTTCAAATACTCGGGCCCTAACGTTATGTCATTTCGGGTGTCCCCGGCGGTCAATCGAATGGTTTTCAAGTGATTGCCGAACAAAAAATACAGATCCGAGGCTACAGTAAAATCTGCAGCCAGCATAAACCGCAATACAGATGGCTGCCAATCGGCCAGGGTGGGCCCGGTTAATTCCAGCAGGAGTTTTATGGAAGGGGGCGTTCCGGAGGCTTCGGTGAAGGAGGCCTCCAGCAACTGCAAGGGATGAAGATCCACCGGGTAGCAGGTTTGAAACAAACAACTCGTTCCTTCCACCGGCACTGCCGCAACCTGAATTCCAGCAGGAATGGTCGCGGGCTGCTTGAGGGTCGGTTTGGGAGTGAAGGCCACCATTGCAGCCGATGGCAGCGGGCGCAGATAGTGCGGCAAGACCAGACGCATCAATTCGTGGATGATCTCCGGAAATTCATCATCCAGCTTTTGGCGCAAAAGCGCTGTGAGAAAGGCGACCCCCTCCAGCAGGCGCTCCACGTCAGGATCGGCAGACATTCCACTTAACATGGGTGCCACGGCCGGATGGGTTTTGGCATAATCCGCCCCTAGATCCCTTAAGCTGGCAAGCTCCGATTGAAAATAACGGTTAATCATGGGTCAATCGCTGTCCGCCCTCAATTGAGAATTGTTGTCTTCAAATATCCTCAGCTCGAGCCTTGGCATTCAAAATTTTAATCGTCGGTCAACCGAGGAGCAATTTGTTCCAGACGCAGTCGTGAATGATGCCTAGCGCCTGATCCTGATCTTGCCGTCGGAATCGAGAATACTTTCAAAAACTACGGCATCCTTGCGCCCTTCCAGGATCAGACGGGCGATGATTTGAAAGCTGACCGTCAGCATCTCATCGGCCTGGGGGATGAATTTAACCCGAACAGATGTCAGCCGCGGTTCATATTTCTGGACGGTCTGGCGGATCGACCGCTCCAGATCCCGGTGGGCCTCGGGGAAGGCCGATTTAAAATCGGTAAAATCGGGGATACCGTAGTCATCAGCAATTTGGGCGCTTCCCTGTCTCGTATTCAAGAGCCGTTCGAGATGCCCGACGACGGAATCAATCATCCGCTTGGGATCCTGTCCCTCCCTGCGCAATGGTCCACTATTCCACGCACGGATACGCTCGGTCAGTCTATTTTCACGCATCGTATTCCAAGCATCGTTTTATCTGTCGCCTCGAATCCGGTCCGATAGGGAGATTTGGCCGTGCAGCGGGTCCGCTTGAATTAAAAATTCGGAGCCCGCCAATCGTCGGAATCAGCATGGCTTTCTCTCCTTTAAACGCCCAAATTTAATGATTTCGTTTAATATTATTCTTTATCCAATTTGCCGACGAGCGAGAGAGTGAAAAAAGCGCCCATATACTTAAAATGGGGCCTGACTTTTAAACCGACTCGGTACCAACCGGGTTCGCCTTCGACATCTTCGACGGTTATCTGGGCCTGACGCAGCGGTCGGCGGCTGCGCACTTGCGGGCTTGGATTTTCCTGATCGGCAACATACTGGCGTATCCACTCATTCAGTTCGCGCTGCAGATCGGTACGTTCCTTCCAGGTTCCGATATTTTCCCGTTGAATGACTTTTAGATAGTGGGCCAGGCGGTTGGCCACAAACATGTAAGGCAGCTGGGTACCCAGTTTGTAGTTGAGTTCGGCTTCCTTGCCCTCCTTGCTGATACCGTAAAATTTCGGCTTTTGAACCGAATTGGCTGAAAAGAAACAGGCATTGTCGCTGCCTTTGCGCATGGCCAGAGGCATAAATCCCTGCTCGGCCAGTTCGTATTCGCGGCGATCCGAAACCAGAACTTCGGTGGGAATTTTTGATTGAATTTCTCCCATGGATTCAAATAAATGAACCGGCAAGTCTTCCACTGCACCGCCCCCCATGGGCCCGATAATGTTGGTGCACCAGCGGTACTTGGCAAAGCTGTCTGTCAGACGGGTGGCAAAGGCAAAGGCCGCATTGCCCCACAGATAATTTTCATGGGACCCGGATACGCCTTCTTCGTAGTTGAATGCCTTCACCGGTTTTGTGTCCTGCCCGTACGGAAGCCGCAGCAAAAAGCGCGGCACAGTCAGGCCCACGTAACGTGAATCTTCGGATTCGCGAAAAGATTGCCACTTGACGTACTGGGGTCCTTCAAATATCGATTGTAGATCCTTGAGTTTGGGAAGGCCGTTAAATTCTTGCAGACCGAAAAACTCCGGCCCGGCGGAGGCGATGAACGGCGCATGCGCCATGGCGCCGACACTGGCGACGTATTGCAGGAGTTTAACGTCTTGAGGCTTGGGGCTGAATTCATAATTGGCGATAATATTCCCGTAAGGCTGCCCGCCGAATTGCCCATACTCCGCTGTGTAGAAAGTCCGGTAGAGACCCGATTTGACGACTTCCGGCGAATCCTCGAAATCCTCCAGCAAATCTTCTTTGCTGACGTTGAGCACTTCCAATTTAATATTTTCCCTGAAATCCGTTTTGTCGACGAGATATTTCATCGAGCGCCAGGCAGATTCCAGCCTTTGAAAATCCGGATGATGCAGGATCTCATCGGTTTGGAGGCTGAGGGTTTTATCAATCTCGCCAATCAATTCGTCGATGACGGCGTTGGAGACCTTGTCCACTTTCCGTCCCGGTTCAAAGAGCTTAGGTATCAGGGCTTTCACTCCCTCCTTGGTCAGGGAATAGCCCTCATCCACCGGTTTGAGCTTGGTGGCATCAACAATGTCATCGAGCAGTGAAACGTCCTCAGTCGCTTGTTCTTCTGAGGCAGACGGTTGTTCTTTTTCGAGTTCTTCTGCCATGTGAACCCCCTTTCTTAAGCTAATTACTCCGCCCTGAAAAACCTCTGATCTGGATTGGGCCAGGCATATTGGCCGACTTGAGACCCACGAGGCGGTTTCGATTTTAGCCGGCCGGAGTAATTGAGAACAACTCAATTAAAGTCTATTCATTCGTGTTTCCGTGGCGTCCGGCTGCGGCTCCAGCGGTTGATTGTTTTTATTTTTTTACTCTTCTTCTTTGGCTTTTAGCTCATTTAGCAGTTGTTCCCTTTTGGTATCATCAGAGATCAGTTCCTGAATCTGCTTGCGAAATTCGGGAACGTTGCTCATGGGTCCTTTCAGCGCATTCAGGGCATCTCTGAGCTCCAGAAGTTTATTCAATTCCGGCGATTTTTTAACAATGGCTTCCGGTTCAAAGTCTTTGAGCGATTCGAATTTCAGTGACATCGGGATTTCCTCATCCGGATCTCCTGAAATTTTATTGGCCACATTGATATCGAGTTTGATATCCTGGGCCTTGAGTACTTCATTAAAATTGTCTTTGTCGATGTTTATCGTTTTGCGCTCTTCAACAGGACGATCATCCGGGCTGAGAGTGAAATCGCCGACAACCAATAACTTGAGCGGCAGTTCGACTTCTTCTTTCGCATCGCCGGTTGCGGGGCGATAGACAATATTAACCCTTTCCTTTGGTGCAACAGATCCTTCTTTTGCCATAACTTCCTCCTTTTGGAAACATACTTTATTTCAACGTAATGATGAAATCATGGGGTGTAAATATCTAGTTGACAGAAATTACCGCCAGGCCTTATTAGATGCTGAAAAAATTTGCCCATCTTAATGAAGATCCTAAAATAGCCGCTCCGGGAAACGGATTCTCATTTGGTCAATTGCAGCGCAACGACCGGATTGAGTTCAGCGATTCGATTTAAAATTGCAGCCGCCTGGTTTTGAGAGCCCTCTTCGGTATGGTGATTGAATCCCATCCAGACGACCTTAAGTCCTTCCAGTGCCAATTCCGGGTCCCAGCTTGTCAGTTGATGGCGGTCGATGTCATTTAAAATCAGATCAAGGTGAGGTTGTGCCATTTCCGACCGATTCGCGTCGAGAAGCATCTGACATAGCGCCAGACGCCAGTGCAGCGCTTCTTTTTTTGAATGGCATTTTTTCGACTCTTCATGCAATATTTGAACAGCTTCCACCAGTTTTTTCTGTTTCGCCAGGTTCATGGCTTGTTCGATGGCTTGGGACATTTCAACGGCATGCGTTGCTGTGGGGGTGACTGGTGGTGCCATTGCGGCTTCAAGGGTGACGGCTCCGGCTCCGAATTTAATGCTTTTTAGCCAGCGCCTGGTATTCGAATTCGCGAACGGGGTGCCATCGTTAAATGCCAGATCCTCCAAACCGGGAAGGCGATACAACAGAAAAGCGGTTTCCTGGCAAACCGCCTCCTGGGCCGGTTGATAGGCGTTTCCTAAGCTGGCCATTGATTCGACCACCCAGCGATTTATATCAAGCCAGAATATAAACTGCGAAAATCGCTGCTCAGCCGCGATAAGGAAAGCGTCGAATTTAGCGTTGCTCCGAAGTTCGATCAGCGGCTGAGTTATCTGGGGGGATGGGGGTGGAATTTGGGTTTGCCCGTCTCCAGCCGGCGGCGAAGCAGAGATCTGAGACCAGGCCGCCATGCGTCGGTATCGATACGCCATCGGATTGCCGGCATCGCTCTCCTGCAAGAAAGCGGCGATTTTGACCAGCGTCTGCTGCAGGGTATTGATGGCATTGCGGACATCCCCATCGCTCGTAATAACCTGCGGCGCAGACGGTTCCGGTTGCGGCGCTGCCGCCGCAGCCTGTTTGGGCTGGGCGATCGCCTGCGGTTGGGGTGTTTCTACTTTTTCTTCAACGGTTTCTTCGGAAGCAATCGTTTCAATGATACGCTGAATAGGTCGCAGCAGCGGGGGATCCTCGAACTGTTCTGCCAAAATAGCGTCGATGGCAGACAAATTCTTATGGATTCCGGTCAATGTTTCGGACGCGACCTGCCTCAGCTCTATCCGCTCGAGAGCTGTCTCGGTTTTTTCGATCCACCACTCGATTGCGCCCTGTCGACCGCGCATTCGTTTTTTGGGTGGAAAGAGATCCTCCCAGAATTGGGTTAGCAGGTCATGCATAATTTGCAGCCCTGTCGACAACCCGTCCGATTTCTTGAGATAGATCTGGCTCACCGCCAGGTAGCCGGCTACAACCAGGTCCTTGGATTTACTTGACAGGATGGTCGCCGCCAGATCGGAGACCTTTTCCCAGTCGAAATCACCTAGCGCCGACGGCACCGACAGTTTGTCAATTTCAGCTTGCAGCGCTTCAAACTCCGGTTCGTAGCGAACATTGACACCCGTCGGTTGATCATCACTGATGGGATTTTTTCCGATGGAAAGCAGATCCATCTTTTCCCCCCGTTGAGTCGTATCCATGCTCAAAGATCTTTCCGGGGCCTTGCCAAAATGCTGAACGGATCGCCAAACTTATTTTACCCACATGCTCAAAAATATATATCCAGGCGTCGATTACCTCACTGTGAAGCAATCGTCCAGAGTCGCACAAAATCCTTGGCGTTCAGCGAGCGATTAAACAGGATCAGGTACGATTTATCGGGAATGCCACCCATAAAAACTGCTTTGGGGACGTTTTTCAAATGCGCTTTCAGCGCCCAATTCCAATATCCGGCTGACATATGCGAATCTGCTCCTGGCGTGTTGTTCAAAACAATGATGCTTTCGCCGATGTCCAAGAGGTTTTGGACATGTTTGGCCATGGCGTGCGGATCTCTGGCAATAATGCTGCCGGCATTCATGGTGCCGATCATCGCTCGCTGATTGGCAAAAGCCAGCCAATCTGAAGACGGAAGTTTGGTGCGATTGATACCGTCTTTCAGCTGATTCAAATCCGTTAGCCTTGCGCAGGCCAGGTATTCGTGCTCACTCCAGATGTCGGCCAGTGCGTACGGCAAAAGATCCCAATTGGATTCCCAGCCGCGCAGCATGCCGCTGCCAAGGATCACCAAGGGAAAAGGGCGGCCCAAACTATCGCAGCTGTCCCTCGCAATGCCGCAAATCAGCAGATTTTTTTTGGCTCCGCGTGACCAAAATCGCCAGGCGTGTACTTCGCCGTCCGGTTTGCTGTCGGCCATCAGATTCCGGTAGCCGGATTCGGCCCAATCCGTGAATGCCTGGAGCAACGCATCGGCATCCCCCAGCTTAAAAAAATCACCGGCAATGGGATGCTTGCCGCTGGCGAACCAGCTCCAGGCCGATTTATTTCTCAAGGATAGTTGCATTCGACAATCTCCGTTGGCACGCCCTGCTGCCTCGAACCGAGGAGCCTGATGACGGGCCGATGATCCTTCAAGCGATAGCCAACGATGAAGTATTTGATGCCGTAGCTCTTTAACTTGGCGCTCTGCTCGGGAGGAAAATCGTCAGGGGCAAAGCGCCGGGATCCCTGGGCATAGGTTTGCAGAAATTTGGCGAAGGCCTTGCCGCCGATGTAGGATTGAGACAGGATCATGTCACCGACCAGGATTTCCAGATTCACATTGCCGCAGCCTTCGGGAGACCAGTTGAAGATTCTTGATCTCGGATAGTTGCGGTATATTAACTGCTGGGGCCCGCTGCTGCACTGAAGTTCCAGACGGGTGGTATGGGGCAGAATTCGGGCATCCGGGTTTGTATTGATCGGCTGCCCCGCAACGGTTACGGCATAATTATCTGCCACGGTCGGCGCCACGGTCGCCCGTTTATTGATGAATTGGAAAAAACGGCTTTCAAACGGCAATTTCGTGCCCCTCAGCGATCGGGCGTGATAGCGCTTTTTGCCGCTGTATGCGACGAACGGTGCGGCGGCACCGTCTTTCACGAACTTTTCGGCAATCCCATCCTGACCGATAAGATATTGTATTTTGGTGTAATGGTCGGCAATGGGTTCGACTTCCCGCAATATGTCCCGCTCCCAAAGATGTTGCACCTGACAGGCGCATTCTTCAATGATATAGGTTTGAAAATAATCCAGGGGGCCATTAACCAGTTTCACGAATAATTTAGAATCGGGTTGGGAAGTCGGCATTGCCCTTACCAGTTTGGCGACGGCTCTTTTGGCGGCGTAAAAAGGCGTCTCAGATTTACTCGCATCTTCGCTGTAAATTTTGACGCCCATTTCGTAGGCCGACTCACGTGGAGTTGCCTCCCGAGCAACAGCCGCCAGCGCCGACTGATAATCGGCGTAAGCCTTCGCGGCAATTTGCTGGTTTTCCGGATTTAGATATCGACCGGCCTGTAAACCGGTTTGTCTTTCAACTTTGCTGACCTTGGCTTTGACTTTCTGGGCCATTTTTCTGACGATTCCGGGCTTTATTTTGGCCGACCCGGCCCTCAACATTTGGGCCGCTTTGCGTACATCCTGCAATTGATCAACGCGCCAGGCCCAGGCGGGCAGTTTCGCTCCTTTTGCCGCGCTGAGAACGGGTTGGAATTCCAGGTTCATCCGCTCCAGCAACTGAAAATAGGGATTTTGAACCGTGCCCATAAGGGACGCCATTTCACGACGGTTTTCTTTGCCTTTGACAGCGGCGGCACCGGCTGAGAATTGCAATCCGAACTGATGCCATTCTTCGAAATATTGCTGCGGGTACCAGATTTCAAATTCTTTGCGTTGCCTCGCGATGGTTGGTGCGCCGCCGGGCAGCGCCGATTCGAGTTCATCTAAAAACGCAAAAATTTGGCCTTCCCCGCGAGCGGTGTATGCCGGGGCTACCGAGGCTTGATCCCGCCCCAGCCAGTCGATCTGCCAGAATTCCTGAAGATCGACCGTCGACAGATTTGGCTGGAGATCCGCCCAGGCAATCATCCATTGCAGGTTTGTACGCAGTTTCGTGACAAGATGGGTCAGCCGGGTCTGCAGCAGGTCCCTTTCCTCATTCAGTTTTTCCGCTTCCGAGCGCCAGCCGACGAAATGCAGATATAACCGGCCGAATGTCTCCTGCAGCTGTTCGACGATTGCCGGTTCAAATGATTCGCCGATCACGATGTAGGCCGGCAGGGGCTCTTCGCCTAATTTCGGCAGGCGCTTGCCAGCCAGGCGGCTTTTCATGAGGTTGATGCGTCGCACCAAATGCGTCGCATAAGTGGCGATGTCAACGTCAGGCGAATTCGAGCTCAGATAGGCCATCGAAGCGGTGATCTGCCGATCGAATTGGTTTAAAATTTTTGATTGAAAACGGTCACAGTATTTCTGCTTGAGCCCGAATTCAATTTTTTCATTTTGGCGCAAGCCGAAATGCGGCATCCACCGGTCACGGTTTTTCCGGCTGATGTCGATAATCTTTTGCTGAAATTCCTCCATCTGCGACACTTTGGTGTAAATGTTCTGATTGCCGGTGACGGATCTGGCGATCGTCTTGGAGACATCACGGATGGTAGTTAAATTCTTAACAAACGAATAGCTCAACAACCCGCAGATAGCGATACCCACAGCCAGCCAGGCCGTTAAGCCCATGTTTTTGGTAAGTCGATTCCAGTCCAGCCGCTGCTGGGTCGGCACAAATAGGCCCCGGTCTCTGGGCAAAATACGGGCAAACAGGTCGTGCAGGAACAGGCCCTTGTTGGTTCCGGGCAGCATTTCGCGCTCGGAAATCATCCCCAACTCTTTCAGGAAATGAGAGAAAGGAGATCCCTCCTGGCGACCGCTGCTGAAAAAAACTCCCCGCAGGAAAGGGCTTTCCTGATAGGGATTCTCCTCGAAGGCGCCGCTCAGAAAGGCCGTCAATCCCGGTTTGAGGCGTTCGAATTCTTCAGGAAAGAGCAGCAGGGCCGGGTCGGTTGACGAGTCCGCCGCCGGAAAATTGCCTCGGGTGACCGGCTGGCTGAATATCAGCAAACGATAGTCCCGCAGACGCTCCGAGACACTGCGGATCACCCGCTCCAGCAAGGGTGCCGCTTCAATTCTGCGATCTTTGTCCATGTTAATGAATCCCATGGCCTGATCGACATTTTCTTCGGAAAGCTGTTCACAAAATTGCTGCATCCCTTGAATCAAATCGCATTTTGTGACCAACACATATACCGGAAATTTAGCGCCCAGCAGACGCATGAGCTCATCAGTGCGCTGTCGGATGCGCTTGCCGTCATCCTCCAACACAGCCGCCGGCGATTCCAAAAGCTTATCGGCTGCAACACAAACGACCAGCCCGTTAAGGGGCTCCCGGCGGCGGTATTTGGCCAGCAGGTCGAGGAATTTTTGCCATTCCTCCTTGTCCAGACTTTCATCAATAGGAATGGCGAAACGACCGGCTGTATCGATAACGACAGCTTGATCAAAAAACCACCAGTCACAATTGCGGGTACCGGATATGCCCGAGGTGCGATTGATTTCCGCAAAGGTCGAGGAGAGCCGTGCGCTCCGAATGGCCGTGGTTTTGCCGCATCCGCTTTCGCCGATGATCAGATACCAGGGCAGGACGTATAATGGATTGCCGTGTTTTCTGAGGTGCGATTTCCTCAGGGCCGCGATCGCCTCTTTCCAGCGGTCCTGGATCTCTCTGGTGCGGTCCTTATCCGTGCTTCCTATCTTTTCGTGGTAATGATTGTCCTGTTCAATGACCTGGGTGATGAATCGCTGTTCACGCCGTTTGAGCCACAGTTTTCTGACGACGATCATCCCCAATATGGCGCCCAAAATACCGATCAGAATAAAGAATCCAACCCACCAGGGCCAGCCCAGGATCAACGCCAGACCGAATATCAGCAGGATTCCCAGTATGACAGCCGTGGAAATGAGAAAAATCTTTAACGCTTTTAAAAGGATTGACTTCATTGAGGTACCGAGCTCAACAGGTTCGATGTCAAATGGTTAAGAATAAAATTATAAATGAGAAATAGCCCCAGAAACAGAACCACCGGAAAGCCAATCCCAAGTAGGGTCAGGGCCGGAATGCGGCGCCCGATTTTATACGAAGCGCCTTCATCAGCGTCAGCCGGGTAAGCTTCCGGGAAAAGCTCCGCTTTTTGGATGGACGGCGTGCCGATAGAGGTCCCGATGAGCATCTTGAGATTGGACGATTTCAGCTGGTCCAACAGAAAATCATCGCCCGCATGGCAATATTGGCCTTTGAATCCCATGGCCAGGCACAGATAATAGACTTCGCGCACATCTCGTTGATGGGGCCCCAGTTTGTTCAGACGGTCGAAAAAAACCTCTCCGGCATCGGCCATCTGGTAAAAACGACGTTGAAGCTGCTCCTGCTGCCATCTGCCTTTTTCGCTCCAGCGACTGTTCATTATGGTATCATCCACCCAGGCGATCACGGCAAAGCGCGCCTGGTCGTAGTCTTCCACATCTAAGTTTTCCCTTGTCATCAGGTCCTGGCTGGCCGACAGGAGGCGCAAGATGTCCGCCTGAACCTGCTCATAGGCAAGCTGCTGAGAGCCGCGACGCTGGTTGAAATAGGCTACGTAGGCAATGATGTCGATGAAACAATCGGTCAGTCGCATCTTTCGTCTTTCAATGTTTTGGTGTCGGCATTGAATCGGCTTTGGTTTCCGGCGTTAGCCGGCTATCAACAAACGTCCAGTTTTACGACCTGCCCACAATCATTAACTCAACTTTCAAATCATCCGGAGCCAAGTCCCAGTAAAGGGCAATATTATTGCCGTTTTCCACCTGAGCCCATTGTTCGCTCTGATGCTCAATTTGAAAATAAATCGAATTGGCCCGACGCGGCAGATCCTGGGGCGGAACAGACAGATGCAGGAGATTGATGCCGGATAAGGCCCGCGCAATCAGAATCGGCAGGGTTTCGCGCGAACTCAGTTTGGCAATGGTCTCCAAGGCGGTAATCACCTCCTGCGGATTTTGCTCGGTGCTCATGACCAGGTAAAAGCGATTGTTGCCTTCAAACATATTGGGTTTCAGCTCGGCACCGAAATAGGTGCCGTCGTAGATCAGTTCGATCATATACTCCGGTCCGGCCGTGATTTCTTCCAGCAACCGGGTCACCAATTTCTGGGCGCTGTGGAAGCAGGAATACAAATTGCGGTGGTCGTATTTGTGCAGACGGACTAACAGATCTTCGGTTTCCCCCAGAACATTGACCTCTTCGGAAAACGATGAGAGCTCGCCGATTAACTGCTTAACAACGCCATATGCCGCCCAGGGATGGACTTGACCGGATTCGGCCATATGGGAGAGCAGCGGCGTATAGCGGTTCAAGGATCTTAACGCCAGCAGGTAGACCATATCCCGGGCGCCGAATTCAGCTGTATGAATCCCGCGTTCGCGCTTGTAGGACTCCAGCTGGTAGCCGCGCGAGGCGATTTGGTCACGGATATCACCAATCATATTGTATAGCGAATCGGACACGGCAATATTGAGACAGGCCGGAACGAATTGTTGCGACAACAAAACCTCGTCGCCGGATCTTTCCAACTGCGCCAGGGGTATGATCGAATAATCTCCAGCCTGATCAATCTCGCTATCCCAGAAGATGCGGAGCAGATAAAACAATCGTTTCATTTCGGCCGCCTTACTGTCCTGATATAAATCGGCGGTTGACTCCGTGTCGGCGGAGGTTACATAGCGGCTCGTCGTATCGGCGAGATTGTCCAGGCTGGGCAGCACGGTGACATTCTCGCCGCTGAAATTGAGTTTTCGGATTCCCAGATAAATCATCAGTGGTTTTTCGCCCTCAAGCCAGGTATCCCCAAAGGATCGGGCTTCAATCACGGCATTCCCCGGAAACGTCACATAACTTTGGTCGGGAAACAGAAACTCCCCCCGATTTATGAGAAAAGTGCCGCTATCCAGGGCCGAATCCTGGATTTCCAGATCACCGACCCCCCACAGGTGGGGCTGAATATATTGCTGGTATGGCGCCAGCAGGGACTGAAAATAAAGATCCTGTTGTTGGAAATGATGGGGTTGCAGAAATAACCCCTGATGCCAGAAAAGGGGGCGATTTACGTTCATTTAAGATCCTCAATCGTTTCGATTTGCTCGGGACCGAGCGAGATCTCCAAATTCAGATCCCGGCAGACGTAATATTTTTTCCAGGGGGTTAGAATTTTGGTTTTTTCGTCGATCGGGATTTCATGAATGCGCACAATACGATCTTTTTCCATATTGGTGTATCCGGCAGCCAACGCGATATAATTTGTGCCTTCCGCCCGATCCATGGTGAGCGGCAGGTCTTTATTGGGGTAGACGACAATCCGTTCCAGATCAGTGACACTGGAATCAAAGCTGCTGCAATCCAACAGTTCGTAGAGCCCCTCCGTATATTTCGTTTTCAGGTTAAACGCATTGGGATCTTTAAGTTGATAAATACAAATAAATACCGTGTGCGGCACATTGTTGGAAAAATGCAGCTGCGGGTCAGCTCGTAAAACGAGTTGAATCGCATCGGCCTTGCGCGGACAGTTCAGCTGACGTCCTTTGCTGGGTGAAGAGGCACACGACAAAGAGACCGCAACCAGTAGCAGCACTGTCAATCTGCAAATGCAGCATTTCAATGGACACCTCCTTTTAGGTCATACCAGCCAAATTCGATCAGGGCCCTCCGGGCGTGAATGCACAGGTCCAGCAGATTTGGGATGCCGACTTTAACTCCGATCGGCGTTTTACCCGACAACAAATACGCTCAACCATCAGCACTGCTACCCCCCTTTGCAGAGCTCTCTAATCGGATCGGCGATTTAATGGGTAACCTTCGCCTGGCAATATTTTTCTACCAAACGCTGGAAATCTTCGAGCATGCGGCCAGCCTCGTGCCACTGGCGGCATTCCTTGAAGCGTTGTTCATAAATATCATATAGCTCAGCCTTTCGCAACGGGCCGAAACGCAGTCCGCCCTTGTATTCCTGGCTGATTTTTTCAGGATCGAGCTGGTTCAACACATCTTCTACGATCTGCCGGGAGGCCTGTTTAAATGCCCGCTGGGCGAGTAAAAAGGCATTGCTGATTTCTCCCAGATAGGTCTGCAGAGACTCCGTTTGATCAGCCCCTTCCATGTGGCTGCCGATGAAGTGACGAATGGTTTGATCCCCCTCGTCAATACCTGTCAATGTCGACCGGATCACAAAAATCAGCCGATTGAGCTCGTCAAAAACGGTATTGAGGGAGTCGGTCAATCGCTGGGTCACTTCCGCTGACAGCAGATCAAGTTCGGTAAACTTCGCGCCCAGGACCAGCGAAATCAGACGCGTTAAAACCGCCTCCTCGGCAACGACGGCTTTATCCACAGACGATTTCGAGGCCGCAAATCGATCGGTGAGTTTCTCCAGCCAGGCCAAACGCTCCGGTTCGGATAGTGTTTGCAGCCGTGACTGCAGGTAGCGATCGATGTTCGCTTCAGCCTTTGGCGTATTCGACAAATAAAGTCGCCGGATATCTTGTACCAAATCATCCACAGAGGCGGAATTACTCATCTTTGGAACCTTTGTAATCTTTGGGGCGCAATATGACGGTTTCAGTCAAAATATCATCATCCTGGGGCGGATACTTACTCTTTTTTGGATCCAACCGCAACGGAGTATCACTCCCTTCCGAATGATGCGGTGCCGCAGTCCGGCGGTCGGAACCAGTGAATTGAGCGTCGTCTTCGACCAACCCGTCGGAACCCTCTCCCGGAGACAATACAATCGTTTCCGAAAGATCGGCTTTACTCAGATTGGAATTTAGTGCGTCGCCGCCAGCCGGTTTTGAGGCGGAATTACCCGGTGACAGGATAACCGTTTCCTGAATGAGTTCCTCATCCGATGGTTTGACATCGGGCTTGGGTTGCATCGGTCGACTTTTTGGCGACAGAATGACGGTTTCCTGAAGCGGCTCTTCATCCGCAGATTCACCCCCGGTCTTGGGTTGTTTGAGCCGGTCTTGCGGCGACAGGATGACGGTCGCCTGAAGGCGCTCCTCCCCCGTTGATTCGATCTCGGATTCGGATTTGGACGGCTGGCGCCCATTATCCGATGACAAGATCAATGTCTCTTCTTCATCCGGCCGACGGTCCGCGGACAGGGCGTCAACCGGCGTCGCGCTTTGCGGCAGGATCAGGGTCTCGACCGTATCTTCGGTTGGTTGCAGACCGCCCAATTTAACGGTATCGGCATCCTCCACCGCTTCAGGAATTTTCGGCGGCGCTAGCTCCCGGCGCCATTTATCGAGTAGACGCATTAAAATATTGGCGATTGCCTGATTTTCAGCCGGGATTTCGGCGGTGGCCGATACCGGTCCGAACAACGCCGCCCGAATATCCGATCTAAGGCGATCGAATTGCGGCCAGAATTCGTCCGGGGACCATTTAGGCTCAGCCCCAAATCCGGCCGTCAGCATGGCTTTTCCCATTTCCAGAGCCCGATTCCACATGGCCAGCCAGTTTTCCGGAACCTGTTTTGATTCCGGGTTCCAGTATATATTTTCCGGCGCAAAAACCGTTTCAGCAATACCGGTCGCGGTAATTTCAGCCCCCTCCTCGGCCGGATCGCCAGGCGCAGGCATCATTTTCTCCAGTTCGGCATGCACGGTCTGCAGGGATTGACCTGCGTTGACCAACAGCGTATAAAACCAGATGTTTGCCAGAAAATGGTGACCGTAAGCCGGCGGGAATTTGGACAATCGCGGCCGGCGAAGGGAATACGACCATAAATCTATTGCCGTCAGGGTGAAGTTCCAGAATTGCGGCAGTCGGCCGGCCTGGTCCGTCAGCCTGACCCAGATCCGGTCAAGTGACATGGAAGCATCGCAGTAAACGCCCTGGGTGGAATCGGCATAAAACATACCGATAAGTTCTCCCAGGAACGACAGCTTCAGGTACAAAATCTCCAGAAAGCTTTTTTCATTCTCGCCGCCGAACAGCAGGCCCGCCCGGGAATCCTGCTGCTGTTCATAGCGGTGCAAACAGTGCTGCCTGCCGCCGGTTTTCTCCCCGGGCATATTCGCTTTGAGCGCTTCCACGGTGGCCCCGGAAACGAGCGCCAGAAAATCCGACGCACTCAGGGTATGGGCCTCAAATAGGAGCATATGGAACGGATAGAATGAAAAAGGTACAATTCTCGCTATGACCCGATTATCGCCGCCATAACAGGCGGACAGCTCCGGGCATTTTGAACAGGGAAATTCCGTTGAGGAATCGGACTTCAAAATCAGATTGCCGAAATCATTGATCAGATCCCATCGATCTTTGAGATTGACCGGATCATCCCCCCGGCGGGAATGGGTGTAAAACTGGATCACCTTTGAATCCTGATGGCACCCCGGGCAAAACAAATATCTTCGCAAAGACGTGCTATAAGGCAGCAAGCCTGCTTCGGTCAGCAACTGGTCATTGCGGCACAAGTCGAGCGAACCACCACATTCCGGGCAGGGCGGGTGGAAATAAACATTTTTGAAGCTGCAATAAAACAGGGGCTGAAACGGCAAATATCCAACAGAATCCCGGACCGGGTCGGACAACCAAATTGGACCCGGACGATCGGTCTTGTTTTGAGAAGAGAAGAGATCGAACGCCGTTTTCCAGCGCTGGTCGATATCCATATTGGTCAACGGCCACAAGCCGTCGGCTGCGTGACGATAGCTATCCGCTTGCTGCAGCAAAAAAACTCTTCTCAGTTCGCTGCCGACACCGGTTACAATTTTGGCCTCCAAAAGACGCTCGAACGGTGTCGACTCGTCAATCAACAGAAATGGATAAGGGGATTTTTCAAGAAATGAAGACTCCCGGGAAATTAGCGATATCTCCAACCTAATCTGATTTGCGTCAGCCTGAAGATAAGGCAACAGCGATGGCGACAATATCTCTTTCATTGCAGGTGCAGCTTTGCTTTATCGATTTCGTTTAATTGAAGGAATGCCGGAAAAACCACGGAGCTCGGAAAAAGCAGCTACCAGAGAGATAGTGACTGTATTTTTACCAGTTTAGCTATATTTGAGTAAATTACTAAATTGATTCAATATTTTCTTTACTGATAATATAGCCACATTAATGATTTGTCAGTGCTTTGTCAAGGCCCTTGTTGGTGCTACCTCCGGAGGGACCGCGTATGGGTTCTCAGGCCACTGCCGAATGTGAATCGCGGTTTTTCCACGTGAGTCGGAAAGACGCATCCGGCGTCTGCAATACCTTTCCGCCCAGCATCTTTTTAATGGCCGGCGTTGCACGAGTATAGATTTTGTATA
>JASJCE010000110.1 GCA_030066155.1 Desulfobacterales bacterium
ATACCGATGGCGATGGCCTGGGCATAGATTTTATCGTATAACCGCTCCCGTTTTGCGTAAGACAGCTTTTTGGAATCGGTGACTCCGGGTTCCTGAAATGATGGCGGCAAAATAACGGCAGCTGAGACAACCGGACCGGCCAGGGGGCCCCGGCCGGCCTCATCGATGCCGGCTACAGACCGGCGACCTTCACTGGCGGCGTGATTCTCAAAATGCCATAAATTGTTCATCAGATTTCGGATTAATTAAACCGTTTCTCTCTGATCCTGGCGGCCTTGCCCCTCAGTTTACGCAAGTAGTAGATCTTTGCACGTCGAACTCGGCCGCGGGTGATGATTTCCACCTTGTCGATAATGGGTGAGTACATGGGGAAGATTCGTTCCACACCAATACCGTAGGAGACCTTACGAACGGTAAAGGTGGCATTGCTGCTGCCCTTGCGCTTGCTGATGACCACCCCCTGAAAGGCCTGGATTCGCTCCTTTTCTCCCTCTTTGATCTTTACATGAACCTTAACCGTATCACCGGGGCCAAAATCGGGCAGGTCCATGCGAACATTTTCCTTTTGCAGACGTTCTATTTTTTTCATTTTACTGCTTACCTCCAAATTAATAATTATTTTTTAGCATATTGGTTCACAAGCATGGATACAAACGATCTAGGCCACCTCTTGAAGCTATAACACTGGAGTACTGGAGTGAGGGAGTATTGGAGTATTCCATAAAAATGGACTTCAACCCTCTATCCATTACTCCAACGCTCCAGCACTCCAAAACTCCAAAATCCAGCGCAAACGATTGGCCCTGTTTTGTATTCCGGTCTTTTGTGTAAAAAATCTGATTATCTATCGGGTGCCCATAAGCCGGTCCAGGATAATGCCGGCTGCACAGCGAACTGATAAATGATTGTAATCCGTTAGACCTGAGATCGGCTCCAGGATATAATTCGCTTCATTAATGATGGACTCCGCCAGACCCCAGGCCGTTCCGAAAATCAACAGATGTGGATTGCCGGTTTTGATGATGCTCCGGTATTTTTCATATCCGACACTCGATGGATAATGCCGGGCACTGGTAACGGTCAGCTTCGGGTAGACGCCTTCGGTGGCAGCGATGTCCCGGCCGGCATCTGCGATCGTCTCCGCGACTCTAATTTGCTCGAGAGCGTTGCGCCGGGTCGGATTGTACTCGGCACCGTAGCCGTTGGTCCAATGTGAAATAATTTTACCGATCAGCTCCTGTTGATCGGTCAGCGGGGTTACCACGTAAAATGCATTGACCCCGTATGTCTTAACCACTCTCGATATATCGTGCAAATCGAGGTTGGTAATGGCCGAGGTGATAATATCTCCACGTTTATCGACCACCGGGTAGTGCGTCAGAGCCACATAAATGTTGGGCATATATGTTTTCCGGTTATGCCGTGCGCCTGCTGCTCAGCAGTCTCATATCTCGCTAACTTGAGAGTCCAATATATTCTCAATTGCCCGTCGCCATTTAGCCAGTATCTCGCGCTGCTCCGTGTTTAACTCTATATTTTGCAGAAGATCCGGCCTTTTCAGGAGTGTGCGCATGACCGACGACTCCATCCGCCATTTTTCGATTTCCCGGTGATGACCGGACAGCAGAACCCGGGGCACCTTGTGCCCCTCAAAATTTTCAGGTCGGGTATAGTGCGCGTGCTCCAGGAGGCCGTCGGAAAAAGAGTCTTTTTCGGCGGCGTCCTCGCCTCCCAGAACATCGGGAATCTGGCGTGCGACAGCATCGATCACAACCATTGCCGCCAATTCTCCTCCCGTGAGCACGAAGTCCCCGATTGAAATTTCATAATCGATCAGATCATGGCAGATTCTCTCGTCGACACCCTCATAACGACCGCAAACCAGAATCAGTCCGCCCAACGACGCCAACTCCCGGGCCATGGCCTGATTGAACATTCGCCCCTGGGGGGTCAACAGCACGGTCTTCGCTCCGGTCTGCTGCCCTGTTGCGTCCCGGATGGCGGCCGCCAGGGGTTCAGGTTTCATTACCATGCCGCTGCCGCCTCCGTATGGCCGATCATCGGTAACCTGATGCCGACCGCCGGCGTAGTCTCTGATGTTTACTGCCGAGGTAATAATCTTTTGTTGATCGATTGCCCGCCGAATAATCCCGTAGTTCCAAAACGGATCGAACATCTCCGGAAAAATTGTCAGAACGGTGAAATACATTATCTCGTTAAATGGTTGACTGGTTGACTGGTCAACTGGTTGACTTGTCAAATGGTGAAAGTATGAAATTTACTTCGGTCCTATCGACATTCCCTTAAAGGACAATACCAGATTATACCCCTCCTCAATCCCATGAATCAGAAGCGAGGAGGCTGCCTCCTCTCCGCTCGACTAACCTGAGGCGATCTCAGTTTTCTCGGGGAGATTGGTGGAGGTAAAATATTATTGATAAACACCTTCCTCAAAAATATGCTTATAGATCATTATTGCCTATTTAACCAATCAACAAGTCAGCTATTCGACCAATTAACCAATCAACGATTCAACAAATCAACTAATCTACCATTTAACTATTTAACCAATCAACGAATCAACTAAATTAGTCCTTCCGGCAAGTCGACTTCCATGCGGTTATGCTCGGTATCGATGTTCAACACCACCGATCCGAGGGCCGGAATCAGCACTTCCGTTGAGCCATCTTTTACCACGTAGACATCATTGCTGCCCGTTTCGATGATGGATTCGATGCGCCCGAGATGATCACCTTCAATTGTGTAGACGTCAATCCCGATTAGATCGAACCAGTAGTGGACGTCTTCGTCCAGAGCCGGCAACTTATCCTTCGCAATGAACAGCTCAGATCCAATCAATGCTTCGGCCTGGTTGCGGTCGGATACTCCCCGGAACGATATCAGCACAGCTCCCGTATGCGGTTTTACCCAGTTGATTTCGAGGTGTTCAGTCGATCCGCTGGTCTCGTTGCGGGCGAGCAAAGCCTCACCGGGCTTGAACAGCGACGGCGAGTCCGCATACGAGCGAACCTTGCTCGTACCTTTGACACCATGTGCGCCTACGATTTTACCGATGAGCACATGATCTTTGTCGTCGACAGATTTGTTCAATTAATCGGGCGTTTTCGATTGAAGATTGAATAGTTGCTGAATTCCCTTGATCTATAAAAAGACAGAGCGCAGCCTCCGGCTCATAGGGGATTTAGCGCCTACGCCTCGGAGAGCGATTCATTAATTATTCAATATTCAATAGTCAATCGTCATTCCATCTATGCGTTTGCCGCAAAATAGCCTTCTTTTTTCAAAAGGCTCCGAACCGTGTCGGAAGGCTTGGCGCCCTGGTCCATCCAATATTTGATTCTCTCAGGTTTAAGCGTTACCCTGGCCGGATCGATCAGGGGGTCGTAAGTGCCGACCTTTTCCAGATATCTGCCGTCCCGGGGACTCTCGCTGTCAGCGACAACAATTCGGTAAAAAGGTTTTTTTTTGGCGCCATGTCTGGCCAATCTGATTATTACAGCCATAGTCTAGTTTTCTCCTTCAAAACGGCAGCATTCCCTGGGGCATCCCGCGCATACCACCTTTATTCATTTTTTTGAGCATTTTCAGCATTTGAGAGTAGTTCTTCAACAGCCGGTTGACATCCTGGACCCGGGTTCCGCTCCCCTTGGCGATCCGCCTGCGGCGACTTCCGTTGATGATCGTATGTTGCTGCCGTTCCCGAGGGGTCATCGAATTGATAATGGCCTCGATCCGGACAAACTCTTTTTCATCGACATCCAGATTTTTTAATTGTTTTAGCTTTCCCATTCCGGGGATCATTTTGAGGATATCGCCCAGAGAGCCCATTTTGCGAATTTGGACCATTTGATCGCGAAAATCCTCCAGTGTAAACTGGCTCTTTCTAAGTTTCTTTTCGAGCTCGGCGGCTTTTTTCTCGTCCACCGCATCCTGAGCTTTTTCGATTAATGTGAGCACATCCCCCATGCCCAGAATGCTGGAAGCCAGTCGGTCGGGATGGAACGGCTCGAGTTCGGTTAATTTTTCGCCGACACCGATAAATTTGATGGGCTTGCCCGTAATTGTTTTGATGGACAGGGCGGCACCGCCCCGGGCATCGCCGTCCATTTTAGTCAAAACGACGCCGCCGATATCCAGGATTTCGTCAAACGACTTGGCGATGTTGACCGCATCCTGCCCGGTCATGGCATCGGCCACCAGCAGGATATCCGACGGCTTGACTTCCTGCTTGATGCGGTTGAGTTCGTCCATCAGCTCCTCATCCACATGCAAGCGGCCGGCGGTATCCAGCAGCAGGGTGTCGCAGCCCTGCTGGTGAGCGGCCGTCCTGGCTTCCCGGCAGATATCCACCGGATCCATATCAACGCTGGCGGGAAATACCGGAACGTCCAGTTGCGCACCCAGTTTCTTGAGCTGATCGATGGCGGCCGGGCGGTAAACGTCCGCCGGAACCAGAAACGGTTTGCGGCCCTTATTGCGTAAAAAAACCGCCAGCTTTCCGGCGGTGGTCGTTTTACCGGAACCCTGCAGGCCGGCCAACATCAACGCGATCGGGGCCGTACCCGATAAATCCAGTTCCTTGTGGCTCGACCCCATCAATTCCGTCAATTCGTCGTTGACGATTTTGATGACCTGCTGACCCGGGGTCAGGCTTGACAGAACTTCTTGACCCAGTGCCCGCTCCTTAACATCCGCAATGAATTTCTTCGCCACGCGGTAATGGACATCGGCTTCCAGAAGGGCCATTCGGACCTCCTTCAGCCCTTCCTCGATGTTTTTCTCCGATAACTTGCCGCGTCCTTTCAGTTTGCGGAATATGGCGTCCAGTTTGTCACTGAGATTTTCAAACATGATTATTTACCATCTGTTTTACATAAATTATTGAAAATATAATTTCATTAATGTTATGTCAAGTAAATTAATTTCACCAATTAAGCCGCCCTAAAAATTAATGTATACTGGATTAAAGGTCGTGCTGTTTCCGGTATAGCTTGTCAATTTGAAAGGGCGGCGTCTTAATTCGTTTATGCTGCGCATATTTGTTTTCTGCGCTTTATGCGCCTTTTTGCGGCAATTATTAATCGAGAAATCAAGTATTGTTATTCGGGAATAAACGGCTTTGAGCATGAATATTATTGAATTAACCCGTGACCAGCTGCTGGCCTGGCTTAAGGAACGGGATATTGCGGCTTACCGCACCGATCAAATCCTGAAATGGATTTATTTGCGCCAGGCGGACAGCTTTGATCAGATGACCGATATCTCCAAAAATGTTAGAGGGTTGCTGGCCGAGCACTTTGAGATTGGTCGGCTTGCGGTGGAACGAACGGAGACTTCCCGGGATGGCTCGCGCAAATATTTATTCAAATTAGAGGACGGAAAACGCATTGAAAGCGTTCTGATCCCGGAACGCGATCACTTTACACTGTGTGTTTCCAGCCAGGTGGGCTGCGCCCAGGGATGTCTGTTTTGCCTGACGGCAACCGGCGGATTCGAGCGAAACTTGACCCGGGCCGAAATTATCGGTCAGGTGCGCGATATCAAGAATGACCTGGAAAATCCTGAGCAGTTGCGAAACATCGTTTTCATGGGAATGGGTGAGCCGCTGGCCAATTACAACCATCTGGTCAGCGCCCTGGATACCATCACCGATAATGACTACGGGCTGCGCTTCGCCACCCGCCGAATTACGGTTTCCACTGCCGGGCTCGTGCCGCGTTTTGACGCCCTGGGCCGGGATACGAAAATTAACCTGGCCATATCTCTGAATGCAACCGATAATGACACCCGCAGCCGTTTGATGCCCATCAATCGCAAATTCCCCATCGAGGACCTGCTGGACGCCTGTCGCGATTACCCGTTGCCGGCCGGCCGCAGAATTACGTTTGAGTATATTTTGCTCAAAGACGTCAACGATACGGTGGCGGATGCAAAGCGTCTGGCCAAACTGCTCCGGCTGATCCGGTGTAAGGTCAATCTCATTCCATTTAATCCGCACGGCGGTTGTGCTTTCGAGCGGCCTTCCGAACACGTGATTCAAGCATTTTTCAAAATTCTGTTTGATAAAAACTACACCGTCATCATACGCCGGAGTAAAGGAGCGGATATATCCGCTGCTTGCGGACAGCTCCGGGCTCGCAGTCTGGGGCAGGGAGGGTAGAGAAGATTTTGGATTTCGGATTTTGGATTTTGGATTGAATAGGCAGAGAGCAGAGGGCAGGGAGCATAGTGCAAAGAGCAAGGGGCAGAGGGTAATGAGCAGAGGGCAGGGAGCATAGAGCAGAGGGCAAGGGGCAAAGGGTAATGAGCAGAAGGTATGGGGCAAAGGGCAGGGGGTTTAGAAGTCGGAATTCGGAATTGGGAAGTCGGAAAACTTGATTGCGGCATGCCGCCCGGTTGCAGCTCAGCTTGAAGCGCAACTATTTGCCTGTTCATCGATTGTACAGAAATAATTCTGTGTGATGGAATGCTTGTCGGAGCAATCTGTTCCAGCCCCAATGACCGAATCTTTTTCCGTTTTTGAGATAAAACAAGATTACTTTCATTCTCTTATTTTTGTCGACAATATTTGTTGAAGAAACAGTTGAGTTCGGTCCCATTGGGGATTATTGAAAAATTCGGATGGATTATTTTCTTCTACAATCTCGCCTTTGTCCATGAAAATGATGCGACTGGCTACGGTTTTGGCAAAACCCATCTCATGGGTCACACAAATCATCGTGATACCCTCTGTGGCCAGTTCAATCATAACATCCAGCACCTCTTTAATCATCTCAGGGTCAAGGGCTGATGTGGGTTCGTCAAAAAGCATTATTTTGGGATTCATACACAGGCAACGGGCAATGGCTACCCGTTGCTGCTGTCCTCCCGAAAGCTGACCAGGATATTTATCGGCCTGTTCCGGAATATGCACCCTTTCAAGATAATGCATGGCGATTTTTTCGGCCTCTGCGCGGGGTGTTTTACGCACCCAGATCGGCGCAAATGTCAAGTTTTCGAGTATCGTTAAGTGGGGAAATAGATTGAAGCTTTGGAAAACCATTCCGACTTCGCTGCGAATCTTTGATTTCCTTTTCAAGTCCTTTGTAAGCTCAATACCGTCAATGATAATTTTTCCCTGCTGGTGCTTTTCCAGCCGGTTGATGCATCGGATTAATGTCGACTTTCCGGAACCGGACGGCCCGCAGATGACAACACATTCTCCCTTCCGGACCGTCACATGAATATTTTTAAGCGCGTGAAAATTGCCGAACCATTTATGGACACCAATCAGTTGGATCATAGCCGGTTTAGATCCTGATGTCTCTTTTTCAGATTTTGGAGCGATTTGGGACATATCGAAATAGGGTCTATTCCTGCTGCCGCGAACGTTCTAGGGAACGACCATAGCGGCTCATACTGAAACAGATGATCCAGTAAATCAGTGCACAAAAAACATAAGCTTCAGCGTCATGGCCCAGCCATTCCGGATCCTGGGCCGATGCTTTCACCATTCCCAGGAAATCCAGCAAACCGACAATGATAACCAGAGATGTGTCCTTAAACAATGCAATACACCTCCCGATGAGGGAAGGGATTACATGACGTAAGGCCTGGGGTAGTACAACCAGCGCCGTTGTCTTCCAATAGTTCAGCCCTATGGATTTGGCAGCATCAAACTGTCCGGCGGGTATAGCCTGGAGGCCACCACGTACCACCTCCGCTATATACGCGGATGAAAAAAAAATGATACCGATCTGAACACGCAACAGGTTATTGATCTCCATTCCCACCGGGAGAAAAAGCGGCATCATCACCGATGCCATGAACAGGATCGTAATCAGTGGAACGCCACGGATGGGTTCTATGATGCCGACACACAGCCCCTTAATCAGAGTTAAGTTGGAATAACGGCCAAGAGCTAATAGAATGCCTAGTGGGATGGAAATGAGGATACCGATGGTGGCCAATCCCAGGCTCAGCATGAGGCCTCCCCAGAGTGACTGGTCGATAACGGGTAGACCCAACCCCCCGCTGATTAACCAAAAACAGGGAAACGGAAGCACAAACCACAGTACGACCACTTTTTTTATCTGAATCAGATGAAAAACGGATACTCCACCCAGCAATACAAAGATCATTCCGCACAGAACCGGACGCCACATCTCCTCTGCAGGATACAACCCGACCATGAGGACTCGAAATTTGTCGAAGGCAAAAGCCCAGCAGGCCCCTTCTTGCCCAGGGGGACAGGCGTCGGATCCGCCCGTCCAAACTGCGTCCAGAAACGCCCAGGAAAGGAATGGCGGGACGGTTTTCCAAAGAAAAGCTAAGGCCATAACGGTAAGCAGGGAGTTGAACCACCCGCTGAACAAATTCTCCCGCAGCCAACCGATCACCCCTACAGTCATCAGGGGCGCCGGTAGGTCCGGCATCGGCTTAAAGATCAACACATCGGTTTTGTTGGATAAATCTGGAGAGGTCATCTTTTCACCGTTCGACGATAGCCACTTTGGAATTAATCCAATTCATGACCACTGAAACAAATAAATTTATCGTCAAATAAACTGCCATCCACAGCCCGATTATTTCAATGGCCTGGTCGTTCTGGCCGATAATGGTGCCTCCCACCGAAACCATATCCGGATAGCCGATGGCCACTGCCAGGGAACTGTTTTTTATGAGGCTTGTATAATCGTTCGTTGTTGCGGGAATGATCACCCGTAAAGCCTGGGGTAAAATGATTCGCCGCATAGTGATGCCCTCGCCGACACCGAACGATTTGGCGGCATCGATTTGCCCTTTGTCAACCGACTGAATACCGCTACGAACATTTTCCCCGATAAAAGCCGCGGTGTACAAAACCAGGCCGATCATCAAAGCCGAGAACTCTGGCTTCAGCACCATGCCGCCTTTGAAATTAAAACCCTTGAGAATGGCAAGTTCCCATTTAAGGGGTCGGCCAAGGGAGACGTATGTGGCCAGCGGAAGACCGATAATCAGAGCTATCCCAATCCAGCCGGATGGAAGGGTCGTACCTGTTTTATCTCGATAGCCCGTGGCCCATTTCGAAATGATGACACTCAGGACAAAGGCTATTACAAAAGCGAGGATAACAAATCCGAAACCGTCCTGGAAAAGCGGCCTGGGAAGATACAGCCCCCGATTATTGAGAAAACATCCGGAAAAAGGGGTCAGGCTGGCCCGGGGGCTCGGTAGGCTCGCCAGAACAACACCGTAGGAAAAAAAAAGAATCAGAAGTAGAGGTATATTGCGTAGGACCTCAACGTAGACTTCTGCCAGCTTTGCCACTAACCAGTTGCTTGACACCCGGGCGACTCCGATTAAAACACCGATTATGGTTGCGGCAATAACGCCTAGCAAAGAGGCATACAGGGTGTTCAAGACGCCGATGAAAAATGCGTAACCGTATGTGTCCGCAGGGGTGTAGGGTAGCAGGGTATTGGAGATGGGCAGCCCGGCCTCAACTGAGAAAAAACCGTAACCGGATGCGATGTTGCGTGCCTCAAGGTTTGCCTGGGTATTGACGAACAGCAAATAACCCAAGCTGATCATTCCGACGACTACTGCCAGTTGTACGACAAGGGCGACCGAACGGCCGCCCTTTCTAATACGCATTGATTGGCTAGTAACTTGCATCATTGATAGCGGTTATCGAATCGGCGGCGCATAAAGCAAGCCTCCGTCCTTCCACTGTTTATTTAGACCTCTGGGTATCTTTAATTTGCTTTTAGGACCGAAATGTCGATCATATATTTCACCGTAATTACCGACTGCTTTAATCGCTCGAACCAGCCAGTCATTGTCAAGTCCGAGAAAACTTCCGACATCACCGGTGGCGCCCAGCATACGTTGAATAACTGGATTTTTCGATTTTTCTTTCATGGACATTACATTTGCCTTCGTTATCCCGTGCTCTTCTGCTCCAACCAGGCCGATAATCACCCAGGTGACAATATCTTTCCACTGGTTATCTCCATGTCGCACTAATGGTGCCAGCGGTTCTTTGGAGATAATTTCAGGAAGAATGATATGACTTGTGGGATCCGCTACAGTTGTTCTCCAGGAAGCCAGCTGGCTGACATCCGTTGTAAAGACATCACAGCGACCGGATGTATAGGCGCCAAAGGCTTCTTTTTTACCGTCAAAAACGACCGCCTCGATTTTAAAGCCGTTTGCTCTGGCATAATCAGCAAGGTTTAACTCGGTCGTCGTCCCAGCCGTCACACAAATCGTCGCCCCATCCAACTGCTTTGCAGATGTGACCCCGGATTTTTTCGGCACCATAAATCCCTGGCCATCGTAAAATACGATTGCCGTAAAATCAACACCCTGCTTGGCATCTCGTTTCATTGTCCACGTTGTGGTGCGGGATGTTATATCTACTTGGCCGGAGGAAACCGCCACAATTTTCTGCTTGGAGGCCAAGGGTACGAATTTCATTTTCTCTGCATCACCCAGAACTGCAGCAGCAACAGCGCGACCCATGTCAACGTCGAATCCTACCCAGCGACCGGAAGAATCTGGAATTGAAAATCCGGGTACACCCTCGCTGACACCCAGTGTCAGAAAGCCCTTTGCTTTTACATCGGCGAGTATCCCAGCAAAAGCCTGAGTTCCCGAAAAGACGACAACCAATACCAAAACCAAAATAAACAACCACCTTGCCTTCATGTTGGCCCTCCTTAGTTTTATTCGTTTTTGTGGTTGGTTTCGCAGATGACGCAGGTAAGTTCGTTCACGAACAAGGTAGTGAAATCTGCCGTGTTAATTTCTTGCGGTATACCACAACAGATTCATCTTGACAATGACGTTGACATCTGCTGTTTATATCTTACAAATTTCAGCTGCGAAATCGAACGCGAGATGGATTTTATCTCTCTTTTATTAGTGATATCAGCATCATTCATTCATGCCACTTGGAACCTACTCTCAAAGAGGACGAATGGGGGGATTCCATTTATATGGACTGTGGCTTCTCTTTCAGCCCTTATTTATGCACCCCTTGTAATCGCACTGATATTCATAAAGAATCCCCATTTTGGACTGGACGAAATAATTTTTATAAGTGGAAGCGCGTTTCTTCATTTAATCTATTTTATTGTCCTTCAAGCCGGATATAGGAAAGCTGATTTATCTGTGGTCTATCCAATTGCAAGGGGACTTGGGCCAACCCTTTCGGTTCTTGCTGCGATTGTTATTCTGGGAGAAAAACCGTCCAGCATTGCATTATTGGGAGCTGCATGCGTTGTTGCTGGTATCATCATCATATCAAGCCTCGGGAATGTTGTCTCTAAAGAGAAATCAGCAATCATGAGTGGAAGATTCTTTGGCGCATTATCAGGTATGGCAATTGCTTCATACACGATTTGGGACAAGTATACTGTAAGCTCCGTTATGGTTTACCCTTTAATTTTAGAATATTCATCACTCTTATTGCGCATGATAGTATTGGCTCCAATAGCCATCAAAAAGAAACATGAAGTGTCTCTGGGGTGGAAACGACATAAAAAAGAAACCATTTGGGTTGCCATTTTGAATCCATTGGCATTTATCCTTGTGCTTACAGCCATGATTACAACCCCCGTGAGCTATGTGGCACCAGCAAGGGAGATGAGTATTTTGATTGGCGTTGTATTGGGTGCCAAATATCTATCCGAAGGATATGTTGTACGAAGAATCATTGCATCGGCAATGATAATCATTGGTGTAGTTGCTTTATCCATCTGATGTATTAAAGATAACCCATCTATATGTTTCGTACTGATCTGAACACTAGCACTATTAGTGCTTGACCTCGATAATGGTTTCCATGCCAAGCAATGCAGCCGGAAACTATCTCAATCAAGATTTACCTGAGATGACAACCACTAACAATGATACCAATACTAATCAAAACCCAACCCGGCTGAGCCGGAAATGAATATTGATTATTGAATATTGAATATTTGAGGTATTCTACCGATCTTAACTCACCTCTGCTATCAATGCTCAAATCCTACGCAAACATGATTTGATATCGATATACAGGTACTAATAGTGTCGGATATCCGTGCCGAACAAAAGATATGAGGCAAAAACGGAAACGTTGGCAATTTGTAAGTTATCGCCTCCAATTCTTCCTCAACAGAAATTCAAATGGGCAAGGTTGATTTACTCAAATGATTCAAAATAACAATCCCTTGGTAAAAATCCTGATAAACCGCAAGTCGATACAATTTAAAAACAGGATTATTTATTTTAAAAATCTTAAAAAGGTCCTAAAACCGATGGCAAGAATCGCTATTATTGATTACCTGCCTCAGCATGCGCCTATTTCCGGTCATGGAACGTCCACAGTCTTAATCATAGATGAGATGAGAAAAGCAGGGTATTTTTTACAAAAGCAATACGATATTTTACCACGGCAAAACTATTTAATTTTTCTTGAAAGACAAAAGGCAGAGCCATTGCTGATTCTGCCTTTTTGATTCAGGGTTGATAATACTATTGCAGTATAGCTTTTGTTTCCCTCGGCCGCTGAAAGTAGTAGAGCTTAATGACTTCTAACATTTAGGTTTTGTCAAATGGCTTGATACATAAGCAGATCGTGCAACCCAAACTTCCATAACGCCTGGCCATTATTGCCCCCACTCATGTCATGGAGGATAACAAGTTTGATTACTCGAAATCTAATGAATCATGCGGCTGGAGCGCTATGTAGGTATTATGTATTGAGGGATGTTCCCCTATGCTCAGAATTTAGCCCCGATGATGAGAGAATTACCAACTGTTAACATCGCACTGGCTATAGTAATTACGGCCCACCGCAACCACCGTGCCGTCAGATTTGACACCCACGGTATGAGACTCACCAGCGGCTACTTGCACGATATCCGTCCAGCTCTCAACATCGCATTGACCATAGTGGTTATGTCCCACTGCCACCACCGTGCCGTTGGATTTGACACCCACCGTGTGAGAATCACCAGTGGCTATTCTCACAATATCCGTCAAGTTGTTAACGTTTAACCGGCCTTGGAAATTTCTTCCCACCGCAACCACCGTGCCGTCAGATTTGACACCCACGGTATGAGACTCACCAGCGGCTACTTGCACGATATCCGTCCAGTTCTCAACATCGCATTGGCCAAAGTAATTACGGCCCACTGCTACCACCGTGCCGTCAGATTTTACCCCTACTGTATGGTGCCCACCAGCGGAAACTTGTACGATATCCACCCAGCTACCAACATTTAATTGGCCTTGTTCATTAAATCCCACTGCTACCACCCTACCGTCGGATTTGACACCCACGGTATGGTAATAACCAGCAGCCACTTGCACGGTATTCGTCCAGCTTTCAACATCGCATTGACCATAGTGGTTATGCCCCACTGCCACCACCGTGCCGTCGGATTTGACACCCACGGTATGAAGATTAAAAGCGGCCACCTGCACGATATCTTTCCAGCTGCCAACATCTAACTGACCGAATTCATTCCACCCCACCGCCACTACCGTGCCGTCGGATCTAACACCCACCGTATGGAGACCACCAGCGGCAACATGAGATTGAACTGCTAACGATGATGTTTGAGAAACAACGATAAATAAAAGCACGACCAAAGCAATTGCTCTTTTATGTAGAATAGTTTTAAGGTGATTTGATTTTTTTTTCATCTTCGCCTCCCTTCTTATACGGGTTTTGAATTGAAAGAGTTGATACAACAAATCCTTCCTTTAAGAAGTATTCCCCTCCAGAGGTTTTCACATAGGTATTTTCTGCAAACACTTTTTCATGACATTCTATATGAAGGTTAAGGGTTAAAAGTGCCAGATTTTTGCAGGTAGTTGAACTCGGATGTCGGTTCGATTCAAAAGGAGGAGGAACTCAGCATTAGGTTCCGGTTGTGAGTATTTCGAAGGGGATGATGTGTAGCGTTCCGTTCCGGGTCAATACGCGATGTTTGACCAATAATTTTGCTATATATCTACTTGGATTTGTCATCATTGTCAAGAAATAACAAAAATGCACTACATTGTAGTAATTTAAAGACTCTCACTTCTGATTCGCATTCCATAGTTACCTTTCTCAAATTCCTCGGTGTCTGTGTTGACAAGAAAGCCCGCTTTGGTTATCTGGATAGTAGTTGGTTCCGTTTAATGGGTGCCCTAAACCGGCGAAGCCGGAAATGAAAATTGAAGATTGAAGAATGAAGAATTGTTGAATTCTATCGATCTTACTTATCCTCTCATTAATATAGATGGAATCAGGATATTGATACTCGAATCCTGCGCAAACATGATTTGATTTCGATAAATAGGTACTAAGCTTTTGCGAGACCATACTCGCAAAAAGAGGCCCTTTCGGGGCAGTAAAATCGATGGCCATGCAGTCGCATAAATTTTAGGTGTCCCCGCTTCCGCTTCGCTTCAGACGGTATCGTAGACAGGTGTCAGGTGTCGGGTGTCAGGAAAGCGGATTACGAAATCCTGAAACCTGAACACTGAAACCATTTGTTTCTGACAACATGTTGTCAGATAAAGCCCGTTAAGGGTCTAGTATATTGCATTGCCCTGTCCCGTTGAAGCTCGCGACGCTAAGTCGGACGTGTCGCGGCGTAGTTCGAAGAACGTAGCCGGAAGGTGGAGCCGATACACAATTCGATTTCTTTTCTTATGTTTGATATTTATGACCTTACATTTTTAGCGGCCCTGTTGGCTTTGGCCGAGATCCTCGGCATATTGCTTGCCGTCGATGCCGTGATGCGTCCGCGATCGTCACAGGCGGCGATTGCCTGGTCCATCGCCCTCATAGTACTGCCGGTCGTCACGATCCCCATCTATCTCGTTTTCGGCCGCACGCATTTTCACGGTTACCGGGAAGCGTTGCGGGAAAAAGAAGCCTCCATCGGAGCACACCTGGAAGACTGGTTTTCGCGTATGGCAGCGATGGCCGCAGAACCGCATGAAGGCCTCGAAGCGGTCGAAGATCTGGTGCGGGGCCTGACCCGGATCCCGTTTACGAGGGGTAACCGCGTCGAGCTGCTGGTAGACGGAGAGGCGACCTATGGGTCGATGCACGATGCCATTGCTGCGGCCGAATCGTATATCCTCGTCCAGTTCTACATCGTAAAGGATGACGGCGTCGCTCGCCAACTGAGCAGAGCGTTGATCGAAAAAGCGCGGTCCGGGGTACAGGTACACTTTTTATACGACGAGATCGGTTGCTGGACCCTGCCGGAATCCTTTCTGAATGCCCTGCGCGATGCGTCCATCCAGGTGTCCGGCTTCAAAACAACCCGGGGACACCGCAATCGCTTTCAGATCAACTTCCGTAATCATCGCAAGCTGCTCGTTGTGGACGGGCGAATCGGTTTTATCGGCGGCCTCAATCTGGCCGACGAGTACCTGACGTATCGTGACACCCATCTGAGAATCGACGGTCCGGCTGCCCAGCACATTCAGTTCTCTATTCTAAAAGATTGGTTCTGGGCAACCCGCCAGATCCCGGAGCTTAGCGTGGCGATCCAGCCTGCAGCTGCCGATGATCTGAAAGTCTCCATCGTGAACACAGGGCCGGCCGATTCTATGCCCAACTGCAGTGCCCTTTTCGCGACCCTGGTCAAAACCGCGCGGCGGCGATTATGGCTGACCAGTCCATACTTTGTGCCGGACGATGTCATGGTGCGTGCACTCCAGGCCGCAGCCATCCGCGGGGTCGATGTACGGATTCTGCTCCCTGGAAAAGCGGATCACCGCTTCGTCGAATTGGCTTCATTTACCTACTACAACGAGATGATCGACTGTGGGGTTCAACTCTTCCGCTACCAGGACCGGTTTCTGCATCAAAAGGTGGTCCTGGTGGACGACCGCCTGGCAGGCGTCGGCACCGTCAATCTCGACAACCGTGCCCTGTACCTGAACTTTGAAGCCACGGCCCTGGTTGCTGATGATCGTTTTGCCAGGCGCGTGGAAGCAATGCTGCAGGCTGACCTGGCGCTCTGTGAACCGGTCGACCGCACTCACTTTGACAACAAACCCCTATGGTTTCGAGTAGCCGCCCGGATTGCCCGTTTGGCCTCGCCCCTGCTGTAAAGCCAACGGAGCGATCAAATCTTATAACCGTTGAACGCTGAACGTTGAACCTGGAACCAATCCGTATAAATTTTGCGTCATTTGCGCCTTTTTGCGGCGGTACCTAATTTAATGAAATCGAATCATGTTTTCGCAGGATTTGAGTATTTGTATTCTGACTTTTGCTATTATTGATAACAGAGGTGAATTAAGATTGATAGAATACCTCAAATATCCAATATTCCATCATCAATATTCATTTCCGGCTTAGCCGGGTCGGGATGCAGACGATGAGGAAGACCTAAATGAGAGACACATCCCTTCAAGATAAATTCAAGTCAAAACTTCGTACGGCCGATGAAGCGGTTCGCATGATCCGGTCGGGTCAACGCGTTTATGTCGGCTCTTCCTGTGGCGAGCCCCAGCATTTGGTCAACGCGCTGATGAATAACGTCAAATTCTTCTCGGATGTCGAGATCGTCCGCCTATTAAGCCTGGAAGGATCTCTGGTGTCTTTGATGGCAGATGAATACAGGGGTCGTAAATTCCATGTTCGGTCGATCTATGGGGGATCCGATCAAACCAAAAGTCTGCGGGCAAATAAACGTTTCATCACTCCCATGACCCTTGGTGCGGTTCCCGATTTATTCAAAAAGAAAATGTTGCCACTTGATGTTGCTTTAATTCAAGTCTCTCCGCCGGATGAGAATGGCTGGATGAGCCTTGGCATTTCAGTGGATGTCACGCTGGCAGCCGCCCGGTCCGCTGCGGTGGTTATCGCCCAGGTCAATTCGATAATGCCCAGGATCCCGGGGCAGGGTTTTATTCATCTGGATGATGTCAGCGTCATTGTCGAACAGGAGGAAGAACTGCTTACAGCGTTTGATTTGCCCTCATATGAATCGGCTTCCGAGATAGCAGATATCGCAGCTAATTTGATCGATGACGGCGCCACCATTCAACTTGGCCTGGCAGAGCTTTCTCAACCGATTGCAAGGGCGCTGGCCAGGAAAATGGATCTCGGGGTTCATACGGAAATATTGACCGATGACCTCATGGAACTGGTTTCACAGGGGGTCGTCACGAATCGTCATAAAAAGTTGAACGACGGAAAAGTAATTGCCAGCGGCGCCATCGGTAGTCAGGATTTGTATCGATCACTTAACGATAATGTCGCCATTGAATTTAGACCGTCGGATTATGTCAATAATCCCGCCATCATTGCCCGGAACCACAAGATGGTCGCAATCAATTTTGCCCGAACCATGGATCTCAGTGGACAGGTGTACGCGGACGCACTGCCGCATAATCATTTTTCCGGGGTAACCGGTATGTTTGATTTTATTCAGGGTACATCGATGTCTCCCGGCGGCAAATCCATCATCGTTATTCCGGCCAGAAGTATCGATGGTAAAACCAGCAGAATTATGCCAAAGGCTGACCGGGGCTCACCTGTGATACCGAAAGCTTTTGTTTCTTATGTGGTCAGTGAATTCGGTATGGTTAACCTATTGGGGAAAAATATGGAGGAGCGAGCCATGGCCATGATCAGCCTGGCGCATCCGGATTTTCGCGATGAGCTCTTTCAAAAGGCAAAGGAAAACGGCTTGATTGATCGCGATCGATCACTCAATGACGCCTTATTCGGCATCTATCCCGTCAGAATGGAAGAAACCAGAGTGTATGACGGCCAACAGGTGATTTTTAGGGCGGCCAAACCGGTTGATTCCCGCTTGATCCAGGAACATTTTTACAACATGGATGAAAAGGATGTCCAAACCAGATTTTTCAGTATACGTCGCAATTTCTATCGCGAAGATATGGATAGAATGGCCCAGGTGGACTACATTAAAAACCTCGTAATTGTCGCGGCAACCGGAGAAATTGGGTTTGAGAAAATAATCGGTCTGGGAGTATATGCGCATGAGAACAGTGCGGTGGCCGAGGTCGCATTTTCCACATCCAAAGAATGGCAGGGTAGAGGAATCGGTGGCATACTCTTGAGAAAACTGGTAGAAGCCGCCCGCGAAAACGGTTTCCTCAGACTGATTGCACATGTGCTGCCAACGAATACCGCCATGATCAAGCTCTTTAAGAAATTACCTTACCAGATCAATACCAAAACAGAATTTGGAACGTTGATACTCAGCTGTAACTTTGATGAAGAAACCTAGATGGTTTCAGGTGCTGGCAAACGTTACCATGCATATCGTCCTTCCAGGGGTGGACCAAAGCCGGGCCCTCTGGACCCAGAATTTTACTTTTCCTCATCCTTTGCCAGATCCAGAATGCGCTTGGCGTAGGCTTGCATCAGGTCATTGAGGAATTTCTCATCTACCTTGCCCTTCCAGTTCGTCACTTCGGTAAAGCGTTTGGGGATCTTCACCTTCTGCGGGTCGAAGCCGGTGGACAGCCTCAGTCGCCAGCGCATTTTTTGGACATGCTGCGCCACCTGCTGCATATTGCCGGCCAGGGTCGTGTAACCCAGGGCGTCCAGGCATTCTGCCAGCAACTCGTCTTTGTAAACGCCACGGGCGAACAGGCAGGCAACCATGGAGGTCAAAAGCACCCGCCCCTGTTCATCCTTTACCAGAAAATCCACGGCCTGGGTCACATTTTTGTCTTCATGTTTCTGATCGAAGGAATAGCCGCCGGTGTCCAGGTGCGAATGCCGGAATCCAAGGGCCTGGGAGGTGAAAAAGACCTCGCCCGTGGCATAGCCGCCCATTTCCTGACCCAGCACACAGGCAAAATCTTCCCCGCCGTATTGCCGGGCCGCCTTCATGGTCCCTTGCGCCAGCAGGCGATAGAAATCATTGGTGCCCAGACCTAAATGTTGCACGGCCGTTTTGTATCCCGCGGCGTCATCAAATTTCAGCGATACCAGCGTCTCTTTCTCGGAGATGACGCCCTTTTCCAGTGCCTCGGTAGCCCAGGCCAGGGCGACCCCCGCTGACATCACGTCCAGCCCCATCTTTTCCACCACATCAATGATTCCCAACATGCTGAAGGCATTGGTCATCCCCAGCATGGCGCCCGTCGCGAAGACGGGTTCGTGGTCATAGGAGACCTGGTGGTAAAGATACTGGTTGGGTTCCATGAATTTTTCGCGCACAAAGCCGATATGAATACACCCCACCGGGCAGCCGGCACAGGCCTTGTTGCGCAGGAGGGTTTCGTCGGCCAGGGTTTCACCGGTGATGCCTTTGATCGTCGGATCACTGGTTCGCTGAAGGTTTCTGATCGGCAACGCCCGAATTTCGTTGAGTACGGCCACGTTAACCGCGGTGCCCAGGTTGTGGTACTTGTCCATCATGTCGGTGGTGGTCAGCTTCTGGTGCACATCGTCGAAGAGCTTCGGATAGGCCTTGCCCTCCGGAAGATCGAATACGCCGTCGCCGATGATCGCAATGGCCTTGAGATTCTTGCTCCCCATCACCGCTCCCGCGCCCAACCGGCCGAAGCGGCGGTAGGTATCCACCGTGATACAGGCATATGCTGAAAGGTTTTCCCCTGCCGGACCGATACGCAGGATGGTCCGGTGGCCGGAGCCACCGATCATTTTGCGAAGCATCTTGCCGGATTTCTTTAAGTCAACACCCCACATGTAGTGAACATCTTCGAGCTCAAGATGACGCGAGCCGATGGAGAGGTAGCTGGGTCTCTTCGCCTTGCCGGTAATGACCAACCCGTCCAGGTCGGCAAACCGCAGGGAAAAGGCAGAGCGGCCGCCGGCGTGGCTTTCCCCGTATTGATCGTGGTAGGGCGACTTGAAGCCGCATACCGTTTTACTCATTAGCGGAAAATAGCCCGTCAGGGGACCGATGGCAAAGATCAACGGTTGCTCCGGATCATCCCACGGCCTGTCCGGGTGTCCATATTGGTTGAACAGCAATGCTGCCAGTCCACTCCCACCGGCCTCGGTATCCCGGCCCTCGAGAGTAACCACTTTGCCCTTGCCCGATGTAATGTCCACAGTCAGTATCCTGAAATGGTCCCTGATCATGACACCGCCTCCTTTCCCGCATCTT
>JASJCE010000111.1 GCA_030066155.1 Desulfobacterales bacterium
GTCGGACTGGATCTGGGGGAGACCGCCGAATTCCCGCCCTATGAGGGCTTTATGAATGCCATGCCGGCATATGTGGGTTGGCTCGATTCGGCCGGATTAAAGTGGGCCGGTGGGTTACTGGGCGAAAGAAAAAAGCGGGGGCTGCCCTATATTACGTCACTCATCCTGCTCATGGATCCCCGTATCGGAAATTTCCGGGCGGTCATGGATGGTGCATTGATTACCAACTGGCGCACGGGCGCACAGACTGCCGTCGCCCTGAAATACCTTCACAAAAATAATTCCATTCGTCTCGGATTGTATGGCGCCGGTATGCAGGGACATACCCAAACCATGGCCATCTCCGAGTATTTCGAGATCGCAGAAATCAATGTATATGACATTTACCGCCAGAGCGCCGAAGCATTTGCCGAAAATATGAAAGAATATGTAACGGGTAATATCAACATTGCGGATGCGCCCGAAGACGCCGCCCGGGGCGATGCTATCATCTGCGTGACCCAGTCCAAAGAGAAATTCGTGAAAAACGACTGGATTAGACCCGGCTCAATTTTGTTTCCCATGGGGTCGTATCAGGAATGCGAAAACGAATTTATTCTGAAAGCCGATAAAATTATCGTGGATCACATCGATCAATGCCTCCATCGCGGTGCCCTCAAGGAATTGGCGGACACCGGGAAAATCGACGAAAAGAGTATATATGCAACAATCGGTGAAATTGCCGCGGGCAAAAAATCCGGGGAATTTACCGAAGCAGAACGAATCCTCTGCATTCCCATCGGAACCGGCGCCATGGATGTGGCGATTGCTACCATCGTACTTGAAAGAGCGAAGGAGCAAAACTTAGGCGGGGCATTCGAGTTTGTTTAGACCTGCGGTGGTGAGAGGTTTCAGGTTTCAGGTTTCAGGTGTCAGCCCAGCTGCTGGCCGCCGGAGTCAGCCTGTTTGATCGAAAAGGAATTTACTTTTTTTCCGATGATCTTCAATTTATCACAATAGGTCCTATTGGTCGTGGAAGCGGTTTTTAACCGCGATGGACCCGGCTCAAGATATGCCGCTAATCGTGGATACAATCCACTCCCACCCACAATTAACTTCAGCCAAATTCATATAAAGAATATTTCTGACATCTGTAATCTTAAATCTGAAACCTGAACACTGAAACCTGAAACCATCAGTAGCTTTGGGCTAAAACTTTACCTCAATCCGCGAGCAAGCTCATGCCCCAAAAGCTATACCATAAAGGTCGGATAAATTTTACGCGCTCGCCTTTTGATCCTTTTTCAACTGCTGCAGAATCGGGGTCATTATTTTTTCGATGCGTACCTTCGTATTGCGGTAGTTAAAACGTTCGGCGTCAGACAGGGGCTGTTTGGGCGGCCCCATTTTAAAACCCCTCAATTCCATGGCATATTTAAAACCGAGCGGGAATGGCAGCGAGAACATCGTGCGCAGAATAAGCAGGATCGATTCCTGCAGTTCTTTGGCTTCTGTGTAGTTCCGGTTCTGCCAGGCGTTGTAGAGGTCTACCATAATTTCCGGCAGAATCCCCGCAGTTGCCGTCATACAGCCTTTACCGCCCACCATCAAACAGGGAAAGAGGGTCTCCTCGCGACCGGTCAGGACATTAATATCTTCCCCGGCGATTTTGATTTTGTCGATAAAATGCATGAAATCAACCATGCTGCCGCTGCTGTCTTTCATGCCGACAACATTTTCGTGTCGGGCAAGCCGTTTGACCACATCATAGGAAATGGGCTGGGTGAAGAGGGGAATATTGTACAGGATGTTGGGTATGTCCACCGCATCGGCGATAGATTCAAAATACGCTTCAATATTTTCCTGAGATAATTGATAAAAATAGGGGGGTGCGACGACGACACCATCACAGCCGAGTTCTTTGGCTTTTTTTGCCAGAAATATGGATTCGGCCGGCAGACTGCTCCCGACGCCCGGCGTTATCTTGACGCGGCCTCTATTTTGATCGACCATGATTTCCATCATCCGAACTTTTTCTTCCCGACTCATGTGGATGAACTCTCCCACCGAACTGATCGGAAACAGGCCGTCTACCCCGCCATCGATTTGAAAATCAATGATTCGCCGCAGTTCTCCCTCGTTTATGGCGCCATCCTCGTCAAACGGTGTCAGCATCGCAACGAAGACGCCCTCGGGCTTAAACATGATGTACCTCCCGGTATGGTTGTTATTGGTTATTTGTTATTCGTTATTGGTTATACTGACAGAATTCCGCTTTTCCCAATAACAAATAACGAATAACTTCTTTCAACATTATTGATCTGAATCAGGTATTCTGTTTTCTGTCATCTGGCGTCTGTCATCTTATAGGTTCTTTCTACCCCAATAACCAATAACAAATAACGAATAACAGAATCCTTATGGCTTTTGATCGGATTCCAGCCCTAGCTCCTCCAACTTCCCCTCCCCGGGAATCCCGCTCTCATCCCATCCGCGCACCATATAATACTCATCCATCATTTGATCCAGATCGACAACGCGGCCACGGCTGGGTCCCTCATTCAGCGGTTCTCTAAAAAAGCGTCTGGGCAGCGTATCCAGGTCCCGCGTCAGCCCTTCGCGCAGATTGAAAAGCCGGACCAGATTGTTCACCCGCTCGCCGATTTTCATGACCTCTTCCGAGGATGAATAGACATCCAGCCCCGTGGCAGCGTAAAGAAAAGGGGTGATTTGCTTTAAGGTTACCGCAAATGTTGCAAAGAGGCACATCCCGCTGCAGTTGACCATACAGAACAGATCCTGCTGGGTTTTGACCAGTTCAGCCTTGAATTCGAGAGAAACCAGATCCATGCGGTCCCGGGTGGCCAGGAGTTCATCTCCGATCGGCCAGGACCGCAGGTGACAGCCGCCCCGGTCACTGGTGGCATAGGCCAGGGCCATTCCGGAGGAGCCCCGCGGATCGTAAGCCGGCAGTTCGAGCCCTTTGACATGCATGGCCAGATCCTGCGCCCCGTCAATCCCGACGGCCAGTTTCTGAACGCCCTGCCCCCACAGCTTTCCGGGTCCTTCCCTTTTTCCCATAAGGTGAATGGCATTGATGATGGATTCATCGTTGCCGAATGCCATCGGAAAGCCGATATCGGATTCCTGCAGCAATCCTTTTTCGGCACATTCCATTAGAAAACCGATGACATTCCCGGCACTGATGCCGTCCAGACCGTAATAATCACAGAGGTATTCGGCCTGGATGATGGCGCCCACATCCACATTTTCGCAGTTGGCGCCGAAGGACCAGACATTTTCGTATTCAGGGCCCTCGGTAAAACTACCCTTGTACTTGCCTTCCTTGACCTCGGCAATTTTACTGCAGTATATGGGACAGCCGAAACAGGCTTTGTTGCGAACATAATATGCCTCGACCGCTTCTTCGTTGACGCGGTCGGCACCCTCGAATTTTCCTTTTTGAAAGTTGCGGACCGGGTGCAGACCGGTCTCATCCATCAGCGACAAAATAACATTGGTTCCGTATTTTTGCCGGCCGCCGCCCGTGTCGGGGTTGTTGGCCAGTTCGTTGAACGATTCACGGCAGATCTTCATGAAGGCATCCGGATCGGAAAGAGCAATGCCGCCGCTCCCGCGAACCGCAATTGCCTTCAGATTTTTGGAACCCATCACCGCCCCGGCACCGCCTCTTCCCAGAGCCCGGTACTCGGAAATGATGCCGGCAATCAGCGCCCCTTTTTCTCCCGCTTGGCCAATACAGGCCACTTTGAAATCCGTTCCGAAATCCGCTTTAATCTGCCGGTGGGTCGCTATGGTGTCGACACCCCAGAGATCCGCGGCAGAAGCCAGTTGCGGTTTATCATCGTCGATGACCAGCAGCGTCGGCTCCGGCGCTTTGCCTCTGATGATGAGCATATCGTAGCCGGCGAACTTCAATTCCGGGCCGAAGTAGCCGCCGCAATTGGAATCCAGCCACAAACCGGTTGCCGGGCTCTTGGTGCAGACTTCAAAGCGCCCGCTGGAAGGCGCCAGGGTGCCGGTCAGCGGGCCGGTGGCGAACACCAGGATGTTTTCAGCTGAAAGCGGCTCACATCCGGGCGGCAGCTGGTCGTAAAGAATTTTGGCCCCAAAGCCCTTGCCTCCCATGTAATCGCTTGCCAGGACGGGGTCCAACTCTGCTTCTGACAGGGTTGCTGCTGTCAGATCCACATCCAATATTTTTCCAGTATAACCGAAGCGGGTATTCATCGAGATCTATTCCTTTTTTTGGACGGCTTTAGTGGGACACCAATGCGCACATTGATACCGGCCTTCACAGGTATCGCATATCAGGGGAAAACCGGATTGCTTATCGATATGGATGCCCTTCACCGGACAGGCATCGACGCAGACCGCACACCCATCACATTTATCCTGATCCAGCCGAATCCAGTCCTCCCAGCGCAATGCGTCGTGGGGGCAGGCGGAGACGCATTCGTGCTCCTTACAGGCCAGACAGACCCGCATAATCGGCTTTTTCGGCCAGTCCCCGTCGATTTTGATACGGGCACGCTTGACGGTATTCTGGCCGAAGTGGGACCACGAGCAGATTGCCATGCAAATTTCACATTCCGTGCAAAGCGAACGATTATATTTCAGCATTTGAAGCCCTTATTTTTATCCTGGTTAAGGTAAATGAAGTTATTGGTTATTCGTTATTGGTTAATAGCGAAATGCGGATTGGAATCTGTTTTTAATTATCCATGGAAGTAAATTTCTTGGATCAAACTGCCAGGCAATACTGATAACGATTAACAAATAACTAATAACGCCTAAATGAGCGTTTCTCCCTCATTTAGGCCATCCGTTAGTTCCCCCGGTAAGCAATATTGGGCAGCCACATGGCGATGTCGGGAAAAAATGATATCAGGCCCAGAACGATGAGCAACGGCACCAGAAACGGAGCCGTTGCCGTCACGCATCTTTCAAATTTCACCCCGGATACTTTTGACAGCACATAGAGTACCATCCCTACCGGAGGGGTCAGGAGTCCCAGCATGAGATTCAAAATTACGATCAGGCCCAGGTGAACTGGATCGATTCCCACCTGCTGGGCGATGGGCAGCAGCACCGGCACCAGAATGGTGATGGCGGCGATGGTCTCCATGAAGCAGCCGATCAGCAGAACAACCGCCATAATGATGATCAGAATGACCGTTTTATTCTGGGAAAACCCCAGCAGGGCGTCGGCCAGGATGACGGCCACCTGCTGATCGATCAGAATCCAGGCGAAAATGGTGGCGCTGGCAACAATCATCAAAATCGCCGCCGAGGTTTCGATGGTGTCCATGGAAACCCGCAAAATATGGCGCCATGTCAAACTGCGGTAAACAAACAGCCCGAGGATCAGGGCATAGACGACCGCGGCGATTGCTGATTCCGTCGGCGTAAACACACCCGACAGGATGCCGCCGACGATAATGGTCGGAGTTTGCAGCGGAAGAAAGGCCTTTTTTAATGACCCCCACAGCTTACCGAAACTGAAGGCGGCATCCCGGGGATATTTACGCTTGCGAGCGTACAGGGTGACCATGATCATCAGCGACAATCCCATCAACAGTCCGGGAATCAGTCCGGCGGCAAACAGCTCGCCGATCGAGGCCGATGCCATTACGCCGTAGATGACAAGGGGCAAAGAAGGCGGGATTATCGGCCCGATTGTCGATGAGGCCGCAGTGATGCCCACCGAAAAGTCGTCATCGTAGCCGGCGTCACGCATGGCTTTAATTTCAATGGTTCCCAATCCGCCGGCATCAGCCACCGCCGCTCCAGACATGCCGGCAAAAACTATCGAAGCGCCGATATTGACATGTCCCAGACCCCCATGCAGCCAGCCCACCAGGGCTTTGGCAAATTCGAAAATGCGGGTCGTAATCCCGGCCGAATTCATCAGATGACCGGCGAGAATAAAAAACGGTACGGCGATCAATGGGAAACTGTCAACTCCGCTGACCATGCGATGCAGAACGACAACACTCGGCGTGCCTTCCATCAAAATAAACAGCAGGGAGCCGACTCCCAGTGCCACTGTCACCGGCGCACCAATAACGAGCAGGACGAAAACGACAATCAGAAGAATTGCTAATTCCATTTATTTGCTCCTTTTAGTGCGACCGGACGACCGTCTCGTCGATTTCGTGGGTCAGATCTTCGCCTTTCTTTTTAAACAGCTTGATAAACTCCCACAGGGCGACCAGAGCCATGGCAAAGCAGCTCACCGCCACAATCCAGTAAATGATTCCCTTGGGAAGATCGATGGAGGTCATGCTCTGGTGATGGGTCCGCTGGGCCAGTTCAACACTTAAAACACCGGCATAGGCGAAAAAGGCGGTATTCAGAACTGAAACGAAAATGACAATCCCTTTTACCAGCGCAGGAGGCAGGTAACGGTAGAAAAACTCCAGAAAAATATGCGATCTTTTGCGGACGCAGGTAACGGAGCCGACAAAGCCCAGCAAAATGAGCAGATATCGGGCAATTTCTTCTGTCCAGGCTAAAGAACTGTTTAAGGCATATCTGCTGAAAAACTGGATGAAGACAATGAACAGCAATGTCCAGAAAACGATGAACACCGGCGCATCGATCCATTTTATATCGGAAATGTCATCCAGTTCTTCGTATTCCTTTGAGTTATCGGCCATAACTAATCCTCAGTTTAAAAAATCTCTCAATTGAGAGTTATCCGTTATTCGTTATTGGTTATTGGTTTAAATTGAATAACTTCTATTTTTATATGTCACCAATGATAGAATGATAAAGGATCCTGGTCCTGAGGTCCAGGCTTTGACTTTACCTCAGATGAGTCAACGACTTGTTTACCATAACCGGCTGTGTTCAGGTTAGGCCTATGGCATAGCCCGTTGTCTCTGACCCCCGTAAAGAACACGGGATCAACGACTGGCCCTGACGAGCAAGTATTCGATTTCGATAAAAAGACTATCAACCGCTTGCTAACCAGGTGGGCATTTCTTTCGGCTGATACGGTAGACGATCGACCGGGTTACATCCCATCGGGTATGGCCTGCAGCCGCTCATAGATATCCGGCGTCCAGGGCATATCTTTGGTCAGCAGGTGCGGTTTGACGATATCCATAAACGGCTTGCGATCCACCTCGTTAACCTTAATGCCCTTGTTTCTGAACCAGGTAACCAGATCCTTCTCAGCCTGAACGATCTGACCCGAGGCCCAGTCTGAAGAATTCCTCAGCGCATCGATCAAAATCTTCCGATCGGCGGATTTCATTTTCTTCAAAGTCGAACCCGAAACGATGGTGATCAGGGAGTTGGTAATATGCGCCGTCAGGTTGATATTGGACTGAACTTCGTAAAACTTTTTAAACTGGATGGTTGGCAGCGGATTCTCCTGGGCATCGACGACCTTTTGCTGCAGGGCCAGGTAAACTTCGGAAAAGGCCATGGGCGTTGGGTTGGCGCCAACTGCTTTGGGGAAAAGGACATAGGACGGCGCGTTGGGTACCCGGATCTTGAGGCCTTTCATGTCGGCCGGCGTCAGAATCGGCTTATTGGCCGTGACGTGACGGGCGCCGTAGTACGTCAGCGCGACAACGGTGGCGCCGCCGGTGGCCTTCTTGTATCCATCGCTCAGCTCGGCAAACAAATCGCTCTCGGTGTAAGCTTTCCAATGCGGATAGCCACGCATCGTAAACGGATAGTCCGAAATGCCGATGGGGCCGAAGGAGCGCGATGCAAATCCGCAGCCGGTGTAAATAATGTCGATCGTTCCGAGAGAGATACCTTCATTTATGGCCTGCTCCTTGCCAAGGGAGCTGGCTGCAAATACTTTGATGGTGTAGCGCCCGTTTGTTTTCTCTGCGACCTCCTCGGCGGCTTTCAAGGCCGCCTCATGATACGGCGTTTTAATCTCGTACACGTGGGCAAATCGCAGCTCCCTCGCCGCAAATGCAGGCAACGCAACCGAAACAATAAGAATGGTGACCAGACTGACCATGCTGAACATGGCGACCCGTTTCTGATTTTTGCTCATGATCGTCCTCCTTTTAGAAAGCTGGTTGGCGCCCAATTGGATCAGTTTGAGGCGGTTTGGTACAGGATCTGGATTATTGCAATTCCATCCGGGCGATACACCCCGTTTCGAACCGGATATTGCAATCGTCAGGATTCGGCGCCCTGACCAACACCGCCGGTTTCCAGATGAACACCGGTTATTGTACGATGATAACAACCGAATTGCTGTTACCGCAGGTTTACTCGCGTGCGTAACATAGAAAAATAAAAAATACAATATTTTTTATTTGACATTTTTTATTTTTTTTATTAGAAACGTGTCATTCTGCCTGTAATTTCCATCAAAGGTGACAAATCAACCCAGTGTTTGTGGACCGTCGGCCGCTCATGAATGATAAAACCCCAAAAATTCAAACCTCGACCCTCACCCAACAGGTCGTCGACTTCCTGAAGCAACGCATCCTCGATGGCGAGCTGCAGTCCGGCCAGCGCGTCTGGGCGGCCGAATTGGCCGAAGAATTCGGCGTCAGTATCGCTCCGGTCAAAGAAGCGCTGCTGATCCTGCAGGGCGAAGGCCTCATCAAAAACGTGCCGCGACGGGGTTCGGTGGTTCGCCAATTCTCACCCCGGGATGTAGAGGAGCTGATTTACATCCGCCACCTGATCGAGGCCGACGCAGCTGCCTGCGCCATTAAACAGGGTCATATTACCCCGGAACTCCTTGCAAGCCTGACCTCCCACAATGAAGCCATCGGATCATACCGAACCGAGGAGGGCGGTTTTTCGGACCGAATCGTTCCTTACGAACATGATCGCCAGTTTCATGATATTATTGTCGCGGCCTGCGGCAAAAAGCTGCTGGCCGAATGGTACCAGCGCCTGAACGACCAGGCCCAGATAATCCGGGTAGCCATCTGGAACATCGGGTCGCGGGGTGATAAAACTTACGAAGAACACCGCGCGATCATTGAAGCAATGGCCGCTGCAGATCCAAAAGCCGTTCGCAAAGCGGTCAAGGCCCACCTCGATTCGATTCTCGCCGATTTTAACCAGGCAATCGAATCAAACCAGATTGTCTTGAACGATCAGCGCGACGGGGCCCTGCCCCACGGCCGCCGCAAGCTGAAATCACAGCTCTAACGGCATAACCCTGCCTGGTACCCCAACCCGACAGAGCGGGGAATGAATATTGATTATTGAATACTGAATATTTGAGGTATTCTATCGATCTGAATTCACCTCTGTTATCAATACTCAAATCCTACGGAAGCATGATTTGATTTCAATAAATAGGTACTGGAAGTCGGTCTCAGCAAGTATAAATTGAGAAATTCAGGAGTTTAGGAATTGAGGGATTAAGGGATTGGGGGATTAAAGGATAAAAATCAACAAAAGATAGGATTCATTCAATTCCAATCCCTAAATTCCCAAATTCCCAAATCTAATTCCTAAATTCCTTAATTCCTTAATTCCCCAATTTTTAACTCCTAAATCATTTTCGGAGAAAAGTCATGAGCAAAATAGAAAAAATCGACACCGCCTACTACCGGGTCAAACTGCACCGGGTTCTGACGGATTCGACCCATGGTGAAATGGCCTATTTTGAGCTGGTGACGGTACGCATCAGCGACAGCGACGGGACGCAGGGCGTTGGATACACCTATGCCGTTAATCATGGTGGTGCCTCGATTCATGCCATGATTGAAAGGGATTTGAGTGGCCATTTAATGGGGGAAGATCCCGGCCGCATCGAGGCCCTCTGGGAAAAAATGTGGTGGGCGGTCCACTACCCGGGTCGCGGCGGAGTCGCTTCTTTCGCAATCGCGGCAATTGACATTGCACTCTGGGACCGCCTGGGACGTCAAACCGGCATGCCCCTGTGGCGATTGCTGGGAGGGCACAATCCGAAAGTTCCGGCCTACGCCGGTGGAATCGATCTGCTGCTGCCGCTGCCGGAGTTAATCGAGCAGACCGACCGCAATTTGCGCAACGGGTTTCGGGCCATTAAAATGAAAATCGGTCGCCCCAATCTTTCGGAAGATGTGGAGCGGGTGGCAGCCATGCGGCGTCATTTGGGTCCGGATTTCCCATTAATGGCCGACGCCAACATGCGCTGGTCACGGGACGAGGCCCTGAAGGCCTGCCAGGCATTGCAGGAGCACAGCCTGTTCTGGATCGAAGAGCCTCTGATTCCGGAAGACGAGACGGGGCATGCCATGCTGGCCACCTGCGGCGGTATTCCCATCGCCGCCGGCGAAAATTTCCGTACCATCCACGAATTTGCCCGCCTGATTCGGGCCGAAGGCGTCATGTTTCCGGAACCGGATGTTTCCAACTGCGGCGGTATCACCCCGTGGATGAAGATTGCCAAACTGGCAGAGTGCCACAATCTCAAGGTCACGTCCCACGGCGTGCACGATTTGCACGTTCACCTCCTGGCAGCCGTACCCAACAAGTCATATCTCGAAGTTCACGGCTTCGGTTTGGAGCGCTATATTGCCGATCCGCTGGCCATCGTTGACGGTTTTGCCACGGCTCCGGACACCCCCGGCCACGGGGTGGTGCTTGACTGGGAGGCGTTGGAGGCGATGAGGGTATAGGCTGACGAGTGAGCCCTCCTCCCGCTGAGCAGGAGGCCTCAGGAAGCCCCCTGGAAGGGGGCAGAACCACTGGCACAACAATTTAAATCCGAAATCCGAAGCACGAAGCACGAAACAAATTCGAATGAAATAAATACCAATAACAAAAACAATTCCGATCCGATGGGCAATCTAGCGATAAGCGCGTTGAACAATTTTACGCACGGCTTTTATCCTCTTGTCTTGACCGTTTTGAACATTTGGACATTCGTATTTGAGATTTGTTTCGGATTTCGAGATTCGGTTTTCGTATTTTTTCAAGCGTCATTTGTCTCTCACCGGATCGGTAGAACCTTTTTGGGTCCACAACTGGAAGTGGCGGTTTAATGCCGGAATTTATGTCTTCTGGCAAAGTCGGTTGTCTTTGACCCCCGGCGGCGGGATCAACGACCGGCTCAGAGGACCAGACGTTCACCACTAAAAACACACCGGGCCATAGCAATGAAGCTAATTATCAGCGAACTCATCCAGCTACTCACGAAAAAGCAGGAGCGCAATATATGGATGCTGGTAAAATTTTTTTCCGTTCTGATTATAATGGTTACCGTTTACAGCGTCCTGTTTCATTTCCTGATGATATTTGAAAATCAGGAATTCAGCTGGGTTACCGGTTTTTACTGGACCCTGACGGTCATGTCCACGCTAGGTTTCGGTGACATTACTTTTGCCACTGATCTCGGCAAGCTGTTTTCGATTGTCGTTCTCATGTCGGGAATTTTGTTTCTCCTGACGATGCTGCCCTTTACTTTTATTCAGTTTCTCTATCTGCCGTGGATCGAAGCCCAAACGAAGGCCAAAGCGCAGCGCGAATTGCCGGAGGGAACCAAAGGTCATGTGATTCTCACCAGCTATGACCCGGTTACGATAGCCCTGGCTGAAAAACTCCGCCAGTATAATCATGATTACGCTATCGTCATAGAGGATTTGCAAAAGGCGATGGAATATCAGCATTTGGACTTTCAGGTGGTTGTCGGAGAACTGGGCAATACCCAGACTTACCGGAAGTTAAGAGTTGAAGATGCAGCGCTTGTGGTGGCCAATGCCGATGACATGACGAATACCAACATTGCATTTAGCGTCCGTGAAATATCTCAAACGGTGCCGGTTGTTGCCAATGCGGATAATGATGACTCCGTCGATATTCTCGAACTGGCCGGCAGCACCCATGTATTTCAATTCACCAAAATGCTGGGCCAATCCTTGGCGCGCAGGGTCCTCGGCACGACCACCCGGGCCAACGTTATCGGTAAGTTCGAATCATTTTTGATCGCAGAGGCTCCGGCCATGAGAACGCCTCTGGTCGGCAAAACCCTCTCCGAAACCCGGATTCGCGTTGAGACCGGCTGCAACGTGATTGCCATCTGCGATCAGAACACAACATCCACCAACCCCGATCCGTCCTATCGGATCAAGGAGAAAGATGAGCTGATTTTAATCGGTCGAACAGAAGCTGAAAGCCTGTTCTTCTAATCAGACTGGGAATGATAACGAACGAGCCGTCAATGTTATTTAAAAACAGAAAATAAAATCGCAAATGATTTAATACAGGAGGCAGCAAATTCATGACAACCGGTATAACCTATTTCCTTTTTATTATCGGATTTATCATATTGATCAAAGGTGCGGATTTCCTTGTAGACGGCGCATCTGCCATTGCCAGAAGGTTTAATGTCTCCGACCTTGTCATCGGCCTGACAGTGGTGGCTTTCGGCACCTCCACACCGGAGCTCTTTGTCAACGTGGTTGCCAGTGCCAAAGGCAATACCGAGATTGCTATCGGCAATGTGCTGGGCAGCAACATATCAAATATTTTACTGATACTGGGTGTCTCCGCCGTTATCTATCCCTTATCCGTTTCAAAGGGAACCGTCTGGAAAGAAATTCCCTTCAGCCTGCTGGCTGTCATCGTCCTGGGTTTGATGGCCAACGATCAGGTGATCGACGGCACCGGCTCCTCCCTGCTGACCCGAATTGACGGTCTGGTATTGCTGGGTTTTTTTGCGATCTTTCTTTATTATTCCTTCAGCATCGCCAAAGCGATCGAAGGCCTCGATGAACATGTTTCTGCTAAAGCACAGAGTGTTACGAAATCGCTTCTGCTTGTCGTTGCCGGACTGATAGGCTTGACGCTTGGCGGCAAATGGATCGTTGACGGCGCAATTACTTTTGCCCAAAGCTTCGGAATGAGCGAATCACTGGTGGGATTGACGATCGTCGCCGTCGGCACATCGCTGCCCGAAATGGCAACATCGGCTATGGCGGCTTACAAAAAAAATGTTGAAATTGCCGTGGGAAACGTCGTTGGTTCGAATATTTTCAATATATTCTTTGTGTTGGGAATCAGTGCAACCATAAAACCGTTGCCCTTTCAGGCCAAGAGCAATTGGGATATCGGAGTCGTCATTTTAGCCAGCCTGCTGTTGTTTTTGTCCATGTTCACCGGTAAAAAGCGTTCGCTGGACAGATGGGAAGGAATTGTGTTTTTGTTTTTGTACGTCGTCTATGTTGCCTATCTTGTCATCAAAGGCTGAGGTGTCCATCCTTCCTGAAAGAATAGCGTTGAGTTGGCGGTGTTGTGTGCCTTATAGTAAACTTCAATTATTAAAAACGAACCGCAGAATATCGAATATCGAACCGCAGAATGTCGAAGTGTGGTTTCGTTTCACTCAGTCTTTTTTTTAAAATAGACAGAATGCCTTACTTCGACATTCGATATTCATTATTCGATATTCGATATTCGCTTTTCAAAGTTTCTTTTCCGATCAGAC